>JAAFKL010000191.1 GCA_021399405.1 Candidatus Heimdallarchaeota archaeon
ATGATAAACAATAATTCAGGAACAATCATAAATATTTCAAGTTTTGCAGGTGTACGTTCATCACCTATGGCCTCTGCATATGGCGTGAGTAAAGCTGCAATCGCACGATTTACTGATAATCTATCTGAATCATTGAAAGATTATGATATAGGGGTTTTCGCGATTAGTCCTGGTTTAGTTCTTACAGATATGACCAAGGATCATCCTTTCTTCAAAACTTTACCACCTGAAGCTTGGACTCCGATAGAGAAAACATCTGAATTAGTTAATAAATTAGTTACAGGGAAATATAATAAATTATCAGGAAGATTCATCCATGTGATTTATGATATCGATAATATGTTAACCAATGTCAATAGAATAACCGAAGAAGGTCTATATATACTACGACTCCCAACTTTAGAAGGTTTGGAAGAATAAAACCTAATATTCAATACTGAAGTAATTATCCGATCTTACGCATTAAATGTTACTTTTTGATATATTAAAACTGTTCATTTTATTTATTCGCACAATTTCTAATTTACAATCACACAATTGTAAATGTCGACTACTAAAGTTACTTCAATTTGATATTTCATGACGATTTGTCAAGGATACTTGATGTGAGTTATTAGGATGGATCAAGGAAGCCTTATCGAAGAAAAATCTTTTAGTATTAAAGGGATGACCTGTGCAGCTTGTGTGCGGACTATCGAATCCTATGTTGGCAATCAAGAAGGAATCCAAGATATTACGGTCAATTTAATCACTGAGATAGGCAAAATCAAGTATATTGGAAATCAAAGTTCAGTTGACGATATTGTTCAACATATTACAGATGTTGGTTTTTCTGCTAACCCAATTTCTGATGACCCCTCAGGCGTAATTGACCTTGATATAACAGGAATGACTTGTAGTTCATGTGTTAATACAATTGAAAATTATGTTGTGTCATTAAATGGTGTAAATGAAATTAGTGTGAATTTAGGATTAGATAGAGCAAATATTGTGTACGATAATTCACAAATTGGCATTCGAGAGATAATCTCAGGGATCGAGGATATTGGTTATAATGCGCATCTAATGAAAAGAGAGACTCAACTCGACAGATTAAGTAAAACTGATGACATCATCATTTGGAGGAATAAATTAATTTTTAGCGCTATATTTACGATTCCCTTCCTTATCATAATGATTTCGATGTTTTATTTCCTGAACTTTTACGCTACATTGAGAATTGAGACAATTTATGGAATGACGTGGGAATCATTTATTGGTTTGATTTTTGCCACCCCAATTCAAATATGGGTAGGTAAGGATTTTTACAAGAAAGCTTATAGTTCAATACGACACGGATCCGCAACTATGGATGTCCTAGTAGTTATGGGCACCTCAGCTGCTTATCTCTATAGTATATTCGTAATAATTTACAGGCTTTACGTTCCTATATTTTCTCGAAATGTGTATTTTGAAACAAGTGCATTTTTGTTCACATTTATTTCTCTGGGAAAATTTCTTGAAGCAACGGCTAAAGGAAGAACCTCAGAGGCTATTAAAAATTTAATTGAACTAAAACCACCAACAGCTCGGTTAGTTGATTATGATGAAAATGGTCAGATCATTTCAGAAGAGGTGATAGATTGTGAATTAATTCAGTTATCAGATGTTTTACGAGTTATTCCAGGGGAAAAGATACCAAATGATGGTGTTATTATTGAGGGTCACTCAACTGTTGATGAGTCTATGATCACCGGAGAATCAATACCTGTAACTATGACAGTTGGAGACGAAGTTATTGGAGGGACGATTAATCAACAAGGTGTTTTATTCGTTAAAACAACTAAGATTGGAAGTGATACCGTTTTGAATCAAATAATCAAACTTGTTGAAGACGCTCAAACATTAAAACCTCCGATTCAAGTGTTCGCAGATAAGGTATCCTCAGTATTTGTTCCAGCAGTTATTCAATATGCGACTATTAATTTAGTTGTTTGGTACATATTACTGCTAAGCGGGTTCGCTCCAGCCGTTTTAGTACCCATTGGGACTTCAATTTATTTGCTTCCTCTCCTCTTATCTATCAGTATTTTAGTAGTAGCGTGTCCTTGTGCATTGGGTTTAGCAACTCCAACTGCGGTTATGGTGGGAACTGGTATTGGAGCTAATAATGGGATATTAATTAAAAGTGGTGAAGTGTTTGAAATTGCCCACAAGACAGATACAGTAGTTTTAGATAAAACGGGAACCATAACACATGGAAAGCCTAAGTTGACTGACGTAATTGCTAGTGAATACTACAGTGAGGATGAAATTATATTATACGCATCTTCGGCTGAAATTGATAGTGAGCATTCAATAGGGCAAGCAATCACAAATTATTGCAAAGAGAAAAATATTAATTCAGATAGGCCTTCAAAATTTGAAAATTTGCCTGGCAAAGGAGTTTCTGCCTTTGTGAAAGATAAACAAGTGTTAGTAGGTACTCGTGAACTCATGATTGAAAATAATGTTGACATACCCGACAATTTTGATCATGATAAAGAGGATCTCGATAAAAGTGGAAAAACAACTATATTCGTAGCGATTGGGAATGTATTTGCAGGATTGATTGCTGTTGCGGACACAATTAAAGAAGAATCTAAATCTGCAATAGAAGCGATGAAGAAACTTGGATTTGATGTTTGGATGCTTACAGGAGATAATGAAAACACTGCAAATGCCATCGCTGAAGAAGTAGGTATTGAAAATGTATTTGCAAATGTCCTCCCACAAGATAAAGCAGCCAAAGTTAAACAATTGCAAGAAGAAGGGAAAATAGTTGCTATGGTTGGAGATGGTATCAATGATAGTCCTGCTCTTGCTCAATCAGATATCGGTATAGCTATCGGTGCTGGAACTGACATCGCAATTGAAACTGCAGATATGGTGCTAATGAAAAATAACCTACAAGATGTCGTCACCGCAATTGATCTATCGAAAAAAACTTTCTCAAGGATTAAATTAAACTTCTTCTGGGCATTTGGGTATAATATTATTGCAATCCCAATAGCAGGAGGAGTATTTCTACCTCTTTTTTATATAATCCTGGGATATACTTTCATTCTTGATCCAATAATAGCTGGATTGGCAATGGCCATGTCAAGTGTTTCTGTGGTGGTTTCATCCTTATTGCTAAAACGATACAAACCACCAAAATTTGATATGAGTTCACCTGTGATAAATCGCATATAGGGGTAACAATAGAACTGTATTGTGTTACTTTGTACGGATCCATAAATGTGAATGACTCGTAAATACACCATAATAGAGTGGTTATATTAACGGCTCATAACGTCGCTGAACCCAATTAACTCTGATGTATAATTATCATTCCAAAATATTGTAAATATAACTAATAGTTGTTTAGATTAAGTATAAACTTTATTAATAAACCACTACAAACTGATTTGAATACACTTCAGTGAGAGAATAACAATGGTAAAAACATTAAAATGCGATCCAAAACTATTCGAAAAAGATCTGCGCGGTAGAATTTACGTTGTAACAGGAGCTAATTCTGGCTCTGGTTTGGAAACAACCAAACAGTTGGCTCGTCAGGGTGCAACTGTTATTGGGGCTTGTCGAAGGGTAGATGCAGGTAAGAAGGCCTTCGAGAAGTTTAATGGGGATGGTTTGGTTGAAATTATGGAACTTGATCTAGGAAGCTTTAGTTCTGTAAGACGATTTGCGGAAAATTTTAAAGAAAAATATAATCAATTGGATGGTCTTGTCAACAATGCAGGAATTATGATACCACCAGAAGGAAGGACAGAAGATGGATTTGAAACCCAATTCGGTGTAAATCATTTAGGTCATTTCCTTCTAACAGAGCTACTCCTTGAAATATTGAGGGCAACTGCACCTTCTCGTATTGTTAATGTATCAAGTGTCGGACATATTGAGAGAAACGGAAAAGGGGGTAAGATCTTCTTTGATGATTTCAATTTTGAGAAGCAGCCTTATGATAGAGAGGTAGCCTACTCGCAATCTAAACTGGCAAATATCTTACATGCATCAGAACTCGCACGTCGTTTGGAAGGATCGGGAGTATCAGCATTTTCAGTACATCCGGGTTGGATAAGATCTAATCTTGCAAGACACGCTTTGCCAGGCGGGGTATTTATTCAAAATGTCTTAATGCGACCATTCGCAAGATTTCTTGGAACGATGTCCCCCTTTGATGGTGCGCAGACAACATTACACTGTTTGCTTGATGATGATGCTCCAGAACATAATGGAAAATTTTTCAGTCAGACTAGTATTCTCTATCCAAATAAAGAGAATAAAGCTGGGAGTTGGCCTATGGAGTCACCTAATCCAAATGCAAAGGATCCTGAACAGGCTAAAAAGCTCTATGATATTAGCCTTAAACTCGTAGGTCATCCATAACTTTCCTAAAATTGCATATAGGCGTAGCTATATGCAATTTAAATTGGCATAGTGTTTCCCTTCGCAGTAATCATAAGAAGTAATTAGTAAGTAAACCTATTTCGGATGATGTTTTCCCAAATATTCTCCCATTAACCAAAATGACCAATCAAAATATATTATGATGAAATTGTTGCCGTGTAACTATCATAATTCTCTAGCCTATAATCTACAACATGTTCCATGAAAGAAAGTATACCCATTCGTTTAACCATAAATCCACCCAATCCTGGGAAAATAGCTAGCATTTTACCCATTAAACGAGGCATCATTATTCTAGGCATAACAAGAACTACAACCTGCCTTTTCTTTATTGTTTTCAGAACTTTTTTAGACATAGTTTGTACTGAGACAACTGGAAAAATTCGTGGAGTTTTTACCTTTGTTTTTGTTATGATACGATGCATAATACCCTCGCCCGATAGCCCTGGAGCCTCTAGTATGGAAAAATTGATTCCCTTATTTTTGTAACCGAAATCCAGAGTTTCTGTAATTCCTCTAAGTCCAAGTTTAGCTCCGGAATAGACCTCTTCAAAAGTAGTTGGCATTCGGGTTACCATAGAACCAATGTTTACAATGTGACCTGATTGTTGTGACAACATTACTGGGAGTATTTTATTCATTAAGGTTACTGGACCTGTGAAATTTGTTTGGGTAAGTTCTGCAAT
>JAAFKL010000192.1 GCA_021399405.1 Candidatus Heimdallarchaeota archaeon
ACACATTCACAGGAGGAATTTTTTATGGGACAATACGCTTAGTTTGGTTTGGGACAGGTCTCAGTGGTTAAAAATCACGGAAATCCTGACTTTGTTAACTCCAGTAGGATGAGAAGTAGAAGGAAGCACCGTTTTTTTACGAAAAAACAAAACCTAATTGAATAGTACTTTCAATTTTGAGAGAACTATGATGGCGACATCAGATTTAGGGTTGCTGAACGTGAATTCTTAATAATTGAAAAATTATATAAGAAATTGATCATGAATACAGTAATCACCAATAATTCGATTAAACAAATAGAGCTCTTACCATCAAATAATTTAAATTCCTACTAATTACGATTTATTAAGCTAATGTCCTCTGATAGTTATCATTTTGATTTTGAACCTGAGTACTTTAGAGTTCCAAAATTAGTTATAGATGAAATTACTGATGTAATTCATGAAAATTTAATTCAAATTAATACTGTGGAAGATATAATTGGATTGACTATGATCCGATATGACGGGAAGCAGCCTATAGTGTTCTCTCCTGATGAGATAACATTTGACTACTTGAAGACTCTTGGTGAGATTATTTCCACTATGGAACCTGTCTCCTATTTCAAGAATTTATCTCGGAATTTTGAATTTAAAGGGATTGGTCATTTAAATTTTGAGGATTTTGATATATACCTCGTAAAAATTGATACTGATCTTTTATTAACTATAATGGCAACCGAATCAACTAATCGGATGTTCAAAACATGCCAAAACTTTGCAGATCAACTTTATCAAGTTTTCAAAACACAAAGAAACGATGAAAAACCAGGTTCAGAAAGTTCCACTACAACTTCTCAACAAGGTGATATGAACGACGAACTTGGTACTTTTGCAAGGTTTAACAGGGAAGATAAGGACAAGAAACCCAAAAAATCTAAAGCAGAATCGAAATCTGATCTGAAGAAGATGCTAAGAGGAAAACTTGATGGAATGGATCCAAAATAATTAGGTGCTGTCTCGATTTATCAAGATTAGGGTTATCATTCAATAGCTGTCTGCTTAATCTGTGTCAGTAGTTTTTTCCTGTTTATCTTTCCTAAAGAATTTCGTGGAAAATCGTTCATGAAATATACAATCCTAGGTACTTTATAGGGTGCAAGGAATTCACTGCAAATCTTCAATATCTGGTCTTTGCTGATTATAATATCATTCTGTAATATTACTGCAACTACAGGAACCTGTCCCCACTCAGCATCATCAACCCCAATAACACAGTTTGAGTTGATTCCATCAATTTTAGATATTACATCCTCTATTTCTGATGGATAGATATTCTCTCCCCCTGAGATAATTAAATCAACTCGTCTCTGCAGGATAAATAGATCACCATCATGGTCCATATATCCGATATCACCTGTTTTGAATTTGTTATTACCAATATTATCAGAAGATTCATCATAATATTCCTGCACAACTACATTCCCCGATACAATGATTTCTCCAACTTCATTGGGATCACATATTTTTTGTTTATCATTGACAATGGTTACTTTTATTCCTTTCAAGGGTCTACCTACACTCATAGGCTTTGCAAAAATATCAGTTTTCATGGCAGTAGCAATTTGCGACACTGTTTCTGTCATCCCATAAGTGGTCGCAATTGGTAGATTTAATTTTTTACAAGATTCTATTAGTTCTTTGCTGGTTCTATCACCCCCTAAAAGAATTAATCTCAATGTTGGGATTGGTCGTGAAAAGGCCCCATAATTGATTAACCACTGCAACATAGTTGGTACAAGAGAGACGATTGTAATATGATATTGATTAATTAATTCAACTAGCTGCTCTGTTTTGAATTTATTATCCAAGAATACAGTAGTACCATTCAAGCAAGATCTAATCAATATCGATAGACCTCCCACATGATACAAAGGAATGGTTAACATCCAAATATCATTTTGGAATACACCCAGTCGAGTAGCAGATCCCAAAGCACTAGCATGTAAATTGCTGAATCGAATTACAGCTGCTTTTGGTTTGCCTGTAGTACCTGATGTAAATACCATCGATTGAACTTTATCAAGAGAGAAATTGTCCTTCTCCCGGCTCTTTCCATCCGTTTTTAGTGATAAATAAGTGGTACCAAGAATTGCTTCATCTACCGAATAGAATAGAAATTGATTGGACAAACCCTCGACTTTTGCAAAAGTACTTTTTGAAACAATAATCTTTGTAGTTTCGAGTTTTGTCAGTTGCCACATGATTTCGTCTTTAGTTAATCGAGTATTGATTAACACTGGAATTAAATTATTTGTTGCAAATGCGTGAATGAGAATTATGTATTCTAATCGGTTTTCAAGTAAAATCGCAATCTTAGTATCTTTTATTGGTTTGCTTATTTCTGTTAAATTATGGGCTGCTGATATCACTAATTCCAGTAATTCAGCATAAGTAATTGATACATTTTCACCAAGTACTGCAACTCTTTCAGGATATTTCTTTGCCGTTTCAAAAAGCCAGTACTCCAAACAAACCACTCACAACTAAGATATTTTCCTTATTGAGAGTTATATAATAGCAGTTGTGAAAGCTGAAGAGAGAATATGAATATATTCGCTGCATCTTTAGGGAAATCGATCAATCTTATCCAATTTATATAATATTAAATATGTCTAATTTATTGTTACTACGGTGCTACGAGGATCAATCTTAGCAATTGTGATTTTTCTAGTGATGGTTCAACCATCGTATAGTCAATCAGGATCACAACAAATACACTCTCGTATTGAATTGATAATAAATTGGACTGTTGTAGAAATTGAAACTGACTTTGTTATCTTGAGAATATTCGCCGATGTAGAAATTTGGAATGAAGACTCTACAAATCAGAATTTAGTAATCTCATCAGATTGCACTTCTAAACTGGCAACCAATATCATATTAGTAAATTCAACACTATATGGTGGAATTGCCTCAGAATGCCTGAACCAAGCATATGTGATTGAATATACTCCTGGCATAAACAATGACATATTTTCGGTCGATATTATTTTCACTGATCCTGATTTGAGAACTCTTCCCGATGGAAGTTATGATATCTGGCTACCAGTAAATGGTGGTAAATCTTTCACAGCTCAAATTAACATGACTAATGGATTAAATTCTATTAGCTATCAGGTTATACCTGAAGAATGGGGTGCAAATGATAATCGCCCGACTCCTGAAGCAGCAATTAGGAATGATCAATTAGATGCTGATGATAACCTTGGTTTGATTGATGATGAAAATACTCTCACTTCTACTCTAGTAGTTGGAAATGCTATTAAATACACTTTTGGATTTGGGCTTCTCATTGTAACTGTAGGAATAATATTCTTTGTTAGAAAAAAATATCGAGATTAACTTAATAAGATTCCAATAGAAAATAGGATACTAAAGATCAGTCCTAATTTGGCTGTACTTGCAAGAGTCTTATTTAACCGAGGTCCATCAACATCAAGATAAAGAGCCTTGATTACTTTGTATGACAATGGAACTGTGATTAAAGGTAAAAAGATGAATATTGAAAAATCCAATCTTAGATAAAAGATCAATAACACCACATAGGAAAGAGATAACAGTGATATAAAATATAATCTGGTATTTTTTTGCCCCATAATTACAGCTAGAGTTCTCTTACCAGTAGCATTATCAGTTTTGATATCTCGATAATTATTAACTACTAAAATTGCAGTTATCAAGAATCCAGAGGGGAGAGATCCCCACAATGATATTTCGTCAATACTACCATTCTGAACGAAATAGGTTCCGTTTACTGCAAATAACCCAAAGAAAATAAAAACCATAACATCACCCATACCATAGTATCCATAAGCAACACGAAGTCCACTATATGCCATAAGACTGATAATTGAGGCAACTCCAATTAACAAGATCATTATCCCTCCAACCCAGATGAGATATAATCCGTTTATAATCGATAATAATATTATCAGCATTAATCCTCTAAACAACTCATCTGCTGCTAGTAAGCCACTAGCCGCAACTCTCATAGGCCCTATTCTTTCTACAGGGTCTGTGCCTTTTTTGTAATCATAATAATCGTTTGCTAAATTGGCAGCGATCTGAAGGAGTAATGCACCAAAGAAACAAGAAAGAGCTGGTAACAATTTAAAACTACTAGAAAAAAATGCTAATGCCGACCCCACAACTACAGGTGTTATAGCTGCAGGAAGTGTTTTAGGACGACTAGCTAATTTCCAAATTTGTATCTTGGTGTAATCGCTCATCTATGGTCTCCAAGGGAATTTCTTGAAATCTGGTTCGCGTTTTTCGTTATACGCATTCCTTCCTTCTTGTCCTTCCTCGGTCATATAGAACAATTGAGTTGTGTGGCCTCCAAATAATTGCATACCCATCTGCCCATCAACATCGGCATTGAGTGCCGCTTTCATGCTTTTGATGGCAAAGGGACTTTTGGTTAAAATTTCCTTGGCCCAATCAATCCCCTCAGCTTCAAGTTTATCAACCGGTACAATTTTGTTTACCATACCCATCGCCTCAGCTTCCTTAGCATTATATTGACGACAAAGATACCATATCTCTCGAGCTTTTTTCTGTCCTACCATTCTAGCTAAATATCCTGCACCTAATCCTGCATCAAAACTTCCAACTTTTGGTCCAGTTTGACCAAAAATTGCATTGTCTGCTGCAATTGTTAGATCACATACAATATGTAAAACATGTCCTCCTCCAATGGCATAACCTGCAACCATACAAATCACCGGTTTGGGTATGAATCTAATAATTCTTTGTAATTCCAAAACATTTAGTCGAGCTCGCTTTCCCCCTTTATCCAAATATCCTGCATCTCCCCGTATTGATTGATCTCCTCCACTGGAAAATGCATATTTTCCATCTTTTGGTGAAGGTCCGTTACCAGTGAAAAGCACCACTCCCACTTCTTCATCGTACCATGCATCCATAAACGCTTCAATTAATTCATCATTTGTCAGTGGGGTAAATGCATTACGTACTTCTGGACGACTGAATGCTATTCTTGCAATCCCCTCAGCCTTGTGATAAGTTATTTCCTTGTAGGGTTTTACTTCTTGCCAATCAACTATAGATCGGTCTATGTAACTATCCACAAACGTAATTTCAAAACGTATTTTTTATTTTTGAAGGTCGGGCACAAGTATTCTGTAAATTATACTTAAAATCCCGTGTAAACATTTGGGAATTTCAATTCTTGAATTTAGAAACCTTACCCCACCATTTTAACACTCGCATAACTTTCAAAGTAATCCATCTTGATGCTTCTCCCGTTTTTTCAAACTCAAAATAATGTTCACCCTCATGAATAGTATCTAGAAACCAGTAACCATCATTTTCTCTCAATTTGATCAAGTCAATAGCTGAATTGAAACGTATGTCATAGGGATGATTTATTGATTGGAAATAATCCAAAGCTGAGAGAACATCGTACCGCCAGTGCTCTGGATAAACTGTCTCGAGTAAGCTCGTATCAGCAATTTCTCCTGTTTTGTGTGAAAGAAACAGATTATGAATCAATAAAAATTCATTTCCCTCGGCCATTAAATCATTGATCAATGACAATTGTTCTTTTTTAACTCTTGAGTACTCACGTAATGCCTCAAGTACTAGTAAAGTAGTATGAAAAGAGGAATGAGTCGCATTCTCTTGCCATCGACAATTCCATCCTTTATCATCCATCTGGGATTCAATCAGATACTCAAAAATTGCATCTCTTCGTTTATCATTGTTTCTGAAGTATGAAGAACCCGCAAGTACTAAGGCTGATATACATACTTCACTGTTCTCATGTAATTTATATTTAATGCCACCATCAGATTGTAAACCATCAAGTAATAATATGGCAGATTTGATTGCTCTCTGATTATCTCTTTCCAGACCTATTCTTCTGAGAATTGTTAAAGGCCAAATTGTTGCTGTAAATTCTGGTTCCACAAATGTTTTTCCCCAAGTACCATCTGCGTCCTGTAAATCTAATAATTGTTTTCCCCAACCCTCCAACTCAATATACATTCGGTGTAATCTAATATCCTCTTTTTTGCTCTCGAGTAAATCCTGAGATGTATGATATCGAATTGAAGGATCACCACTCATCAACCATTCGTGAAGGGTATCGTACACAGTACTACTCTATTTTTTTTCAAGGGTATTAATTTTATTCTTTCAAATTTTCCCAATGTCGCTTATTCTGATATAATTCGTCACTGACATAGAACATGTAATATGTAAAATAAATTAGTTAATAAATTATCTTCTAACTCGTCTTTCAATTGAACCACCGCTAGATGATGAAGATGGAGGACTAAACCTGATTTTGTTGTAAGTTTAAAGGACATTAATATGTCTAATACAAAAAGAATTCATCAACATTAGTAAAACTGAGTGAAGTGAACAGACCAATTGAAGCAACATTAGATGATAAAATGTCAGCTTGAAGAGCTACATATTCTCCGTTTCCTCGTAACCAATCTACAATATATTTAACAAATGCAGTTGAGAGTCCCTTTCTTCTTGCTTTATGATGGATTCCTATTCCAGCAATTGCAGCAACTTTCCCTCTATCCTCGTCTTTTGTCACTAAAATTACATATCCTGCTGGCTTTCCAAATCTATATGCAATGAAACTTCCTTCTTTAAAATGCTCACTGATTATCTCATCATTCATTGCTTCATAAGGATCTACTGATGAGAGGGCAATCTCATTATATATTTTCACAAACTCTTTCGTCTGCTTATCATCAGTTGGGTCGTATTCTTTAATAGTTAAATCTTGGAGTGTTTTCTCGATTTTCTTAGTTCGTTTTTTCAATTGAACATCAATTTTAGCTAAATTGGTTTCATATACTAAATATTTATATCTAGACCCTATATCTACAAATCCGGTTTGCAATGAACGAAAATCACGATTTATTAATTTATACAGTGAAATATGATCTCGTTTGATTATCTCGTCTTTGTTTACAGACAAGTTGATATTTTTTGATGTAATGAAAGTAATAAATTTAGTGGGAATCAACATTTCTTTGTGATTGATAATATGCAGGCGATCGAATAACTGAGCCAAATTTGATCCCGATACAACAAGTGTTTTTGTTCCATCTCCATGAAACAAGATGTCGGTGATATGACCAATGTATAATTCATCATCATCAAGTACTTTTAATTTTTTAAGTTTAGAAAATTGATGAAC
>JAAFKL010000193.1 GCA_021399405.1 Candidatus Heimdallarchaeota archaeon
AATTTACAATTCCACTTTATTACAGGAGTAATTCGGATTATATAAAACTATCACTATTCAACCTCTTTACTTGTAAAAAGAAGTTAGACCTCTCAATCATATTAGTTATGTACGAGTATTATTGGTTGCAATTCTTGTCAATCAAGAAGAAAACATCATTAATCAAATTTTAATGCTGTCGATAATAGACTTGAAAATTTCTAATGAACAATCCCGTGTTTTACATTTGAATTCCTTGATGTTATGGGAAGAACCAGGTAAAGTCAAAACCTTGGATATATTAAAGAAACTCTCTTATCTTCAAATTGATGCAATATATAGTATTGCCCGATCTCAGGATATTGTTCTTCATAATCGAAGTACTCTGTACAAGGAAAAAGATATCTGGAAACTTCTCAAATCCAATAAAATTTTTGAAGGTTTTGCCCATGCTAGATGTTTGATACTCATTGATGAATTACCATTTTACTATGCAAAAATGATGCGAAAGCGAGAGCAAATCCCCAACTGGTACCAGCTTGTCGCAGAGGAATTGGATTGGCAGGGAGAGATTTTGGAAACTGCAAAAGCAAAAAAGGAAATAGGTGTCAAAGATGTAACCATTCCAGAGAATTTCCCTCAATTCACTGGTTGGACGCATGCACCTAAGCGAATGCTGGATTACTTGAGCACGCGAGGATATCTCTTTTCTTCAAAGAGAGAAAAGTTTCAATCATTCTATAAACTACCTGAGCTTCAATACAAAAATTTTGGTAAGATTATTTCTAATTTACCTAGCAGGGAAGAAGAATTTCTATTTCATCTACAATCCACCTTGCGCGCTACAGGTCCGTCACCTTTGCATCGACTATTGCACTACAAATACATCCATTCTTCAATCGAATTGGAAGGGAAAAAAATATCTCCAAGAACTCTTGTCAGTCGGTACATCAAAGATGGTACTCTAACTGAGATCGATGTTGAAGTAAATGATGGCAGAAGTGAAACCTATCTATGCTTACCTGATCAATCCGATCTGATAACAGATATACCTCAGAAAGATCAAAATGACTACAACTGTTTCTTTCTAAGTCCGTTTGATAATGCTTTATGGTCCAGAGAATCACTGTTAGCTCAATACAAATTTGATTACAAAATGGAGGTCTACGTACCTAAATCGAAACGGATCTATGGTTTTTTCACACTCCCAATTTTGTATGGTCCAGACTTTATTGGTAGGGTTGATGTAAGATTAGACAGGAAGACTATGACTTTCCATTGGATTAAATGGTCTTGGGAACAAAACTACAAACAAATTAAATCCAGTACTCACTTTTGGAAAAAATTATCTGAATCAATTGAGAGATTTGTTTTGTTTCACGGTGTGAGTAAGACAAATTTAGGTAATATTCCAAAGACCCAACAAACTAAAATGAGAAAATTAATCGATATACAAGTAGTTTAACAAGTTCTTAAACGAATTATTTAGGTGTAAAGGATAAAAAAAATGGTGCCGCGACCGAGATTTGAACTCGGACCTAAGGAAGTTTGCAGACTGTGAATAACATATACCACAATCCTCAATGCTAACCGGGTTACACCAACGCGGCAATTAGAGAGTGTGTCTCTAATCCTTTTAGTTTATTTCCATTTATATTTATTGTTTTACTGCGTATGGGGATAAACATTAATCGTTATCAAAGATTTGCAGGTTCGATATTTGTTAAGTCTGGTAGAATATTGATTAATTATCGATGAAATAATATGATTTTCATCGCTGTGTATTAGTGCTGTTTTGCATTTATATTTGAATTATCCCATTATCGCATAATTATCGATAATATCGATATAAATAACGATGATTATCTATTTATTTCAATGTTATCTATTCGTGTCATGTATGGGGCAGAATGTTATGTGGTTAGATGATATTTATTTGTTTTAATTATGAATAAAATATTATCGCTGATATCGATGAACCATCGATAACAATTGGGAAATCAAGTCAAACACTCTATAAGGTTAATTTAGGGAATCGTATGGTCATTGTTCATCGATTATTTCATAATCGTCAAATTCTTCATCAATATCTGAATTTCTTTTTTCCTCTTTCTTCTTCGTATTGAATGAGTTAAACAAGGCATTCCCTCCGGAAGAAATCGCCGATACGACATCTGATATTCCTTCAGCGGCACCTTTTGCGACAGCTTTTTGTAAAACCTTGCCTGATTCTGCAATCTGATCCATATCTCCTTGATTAATATGTTCCTGAATGTTAGAATCTGCTATACCTGTCTCAATGTTTTTCTTTAATTTGTTGAACCCAGACAGTAAGCCTTTGGAAATGTCCTTTTTTGCCTTATCGAGAGTTTCTTTGATTTGATCTGCATTATCACTCGAGTCTTTTGACATCTTATGTTTTATTAGACACTTAGTGATATTTATTATTATTGAATTGAAACCTCAAGTCACTTCAAGTGAAGTGACTGAATTAATTATACTTCATTGAACAACCAGGGGTTAGCATATTCCATTAATTTGTTGACTTTGTCATTGTTATCATGGAGGTAGTACATGATTGCTTTTACTGAGGATAGTATGGCATTACCATCTTGTGGTGTAAATGACCAGAAGTAAAGATGTTTTTTGTGAACTTTAATAGACTGTCGAACAAATACTGCTTGATTTAATATTCTACCAAAGTGACCATGGTCTCGACCAAAACTAAACACCTGATTTACTGCGGTCTTATTTGTTTGTGCTAGTGCTGGAGTCCTATCAAGGATATCCATAATGTGATCTCGTGTCACAGCCTTCTCTAGTTTCAAGTGTGCTGAAAGTGTATGCATGTATTGAGAATTAATCTTTAATGCAGAACTGAAAATATTGAGATCTAATCCTTTGGTTTGGAATAATTTCCATACATCCTTTGCATGATGTGTACCAAATCGGTCATCCTCGTATTCGGTTACGGTTGGTGCTTGAACCCCTCTTGTCTGGGATACATCACTTCCTCTTCTAATAAAAGTCAAGTCTGCATGATCTAGATTAGAAGTTCCATCCTCATTGCAGGCGAAATATTGAATTGCAGCTGCGGCAGCATGAGTATTACAGGAGCCAATTTGAACATACTTGGGGCGTTCATTCTCGAAAATAGCATCATTTATCCCCGATGCATATATGGTTCCAAATCCTTCTTCAGACCCTTGAGCAAGAAATCCGAGTGTATTTTTTTCAGCTTTCTTATAGTACTCTTCTTTATTGCGAAGACCTACATCTTCTTTTGTGGCATCAGCTACTACATCTGCTTTCTCAAGAGCTTCTTCCCAAGTGAAGGAAGGCTCTACACCCATCGCTTTGAATTCATCATACTTTTCCTCAGCTACACACAGTTCACCACCTTTTGCTATAAGATTATTTAGCATTGGTCTATCGATTAGACGTGGTGTGTGTTTGTAGAATATAAGGTTATCAAATTCTAGCTTACTTTTCATACTTAGGAGAAGTGCAATTAGTGGTTCACCAATTGTACCAGTACCGTTTATTAGAACTGTACCCATTGTGATTTTATTGTTGGCTTAGATTAATATATTAATTGGTAGTTGAGTATTATATCTAAATATAATATACGCAATTATAGTAAATATTTATTTTTTTATTATTTTTAGCTCGAATTTAAATTTACAGTCTACCAAGTACCTGGTTTTCTTTTATCCTTTGCTCTGATCTTGACCTGCTTGAAGTGAATAGCACAGGAAACACAGAAATTAGAAGTGACTTTTCTTCTTGGTAAAATAGCACCTGCATCACGTAATTCTTTAGTCATTGAAGGATCAGCTACGGATACCCATCGGGAAACTTTCTTTATTTTATCAGCTGGAACTTGACGCCCACAATTAGAACATTGTTGGTTCCCTTTTGAACCTCTACTTCCACCAGATCTTCCACCGCTTTTACGTTTCTTTGTCATTCGGGGCAACACCCTATAAATAATCTCACGTTACTCATATCTTTAAGAATATCATTAGGGTAATAAAACTTGCTTTATTTTCGCCCGATATCGTTCAATATCATTCGTGAGGCTAGGTACCTATCCTTATTTACAATTAGATTCTCCTATAATACGCAGATAGTCTTACAGTAATACCCAATTATTTTAGATAGCTAACGGATAATTCATTGTCCATTTATGAGTGCACGTTCGAGTAGATATTCATGTCCAACTTGTACGACTAGCAGAAATGTTCTTTTCTGCATCGATTGTACTCAACTTTCTTGCGCTGCATGCGTTGATACTATTCCTGATGAGTATTGGTTCTGTAATGTTTGTAATAGCGAAGCTACTGAGAAGAAATGTGGTACTTGTGGATCAGATACCAAACTACTACAACAAGATATCAAACAAATCTGTTCCACATGTAAGAGTGATTCTTTGGGAGAACCTGAAGTACTTCTTGCACAATTACCAAGTGAATTTTTCTCTGTCGCCTCTAAAATCAAGGATATATATCCTGATCTCATGGATATACACAGAAAATTCGACTTTTCACTAACCCTTGTTAGACTATGTCGTTTGGCTAATCTGGTCGGGTTTCCCCAGATAGAAGCCCAGCTCAAGAGATGTTCACAAGGTTTACAGAATTTAACTCGTAGAGGAATAGATCATGTACAAAGAATTAGAAAAGAAGCCTCTTTTGATCTGAGGAACATTAATTTCTTTGCTGATCTTGAACTCGAACATTATCGAAATGCCAATAGTATAGTAGAATCAACGGAAAAGAAGATTAATCAAGTAACTGAGTTAATGAGATACTGGATCGATCAAGTAACACTTGAACTTGATCAACTAATGCGAGTAGCTGAACCATTAAGACAACATTATGAGTTACTCACACAAATTTCTCGTTATCTTCCAGAAGGAGTAACTCAGGTAGTTGCTGTTCTCCCACCTCAATATATGCATATGAAAACCAAAAGATTCAACAACCGAGCAGAATGTTTCCTCATCTTTGGAGAGGATAGATTTGTTTGTCTTCCCACATCAGTTCTCGATCAAAAGAAGAATTCAAAAGTGATAAATGGTGTTCAGTTCAATTATGAGGATATAATCAATACCAACGCCTCCACATCCCTTCTCAGAGGTCATCAACTAACTATAACAACTTCAGCTGGTAAGATTAAAATAAATAATTCACCAATTATTGTGAATGGAATTAAAGAATATTTTGACTTAATATTGTCTGGACAGGAATTCGTAGTTGGAAGTCCTAAAGAGATTTTGGAGATTGAAACAAACGGTCCTGATAAAAATAAATTCAAACGAGCTTCTCAAAAGTTCATTGACATAATTAATGAGAAATTATTTGACTCTCCAGTGCAACAACCAAATCGTGCTGATATGCCTTACGTCTCCGTTACTCAAATCCAGACTGAATATCATAAACTTCTTCGTAAAATTAGGGAAATAGATTACCTTGCCCAAAACCTACAAATTGATCCTCAAGCATATCAGAATCACAGATCTAATTTTAGGGAAAATCTTCGAGATATACAAGATAGTCTAGGAAATCTTGGGGGTCATATTGTCAAAAATTCAGTCGATGATTTGAAATTGGGTAGAGATGCACTTGACGAATTGAGGTTTTAATTGGCTTTCAAATGAATCAAGCTTGGTAGTCTTGAGGAAAAATGATTCTGAATTGTTTCTCCACGAACCAATATGCCTCCAGAAATTCATCGTATTCTGCATCTTTGCTGTATTCCTGAAAATTTTCAAGTATCCCCAGTAATTCCGTAATAATTTTACCATCAAGTCCATAGTCTTCATGCGATGGATACAGAACAAGATTTGGGTGGTCATCAATCATTGAATTCAATTGTAGCAGGCTATGTTTGTAATTATTATATTGATCATCTGATGGTAAATACACTGCCCCAAAATGTACTGTATCACCAGTAAATAATTCTCCTCTATTGGTTAACAAACATATTGAACCTGGTGTATGTCCTGGTGTTGAAATGATCTCAACCTCAATGTCTCCGAGATTAAATTTTTCATCACCAATTAATAATTGGTGTTCATGGCTTGATTCAAGTAAATAATCATTTTTTGCAAATTCTGCTGCATGTAGCGATGAAGAGGTTTTAAGAAATGAAATATCAATTGGTTTTGTTATTCGTTTCAGATCAAATCGATGGATATGGACGGAGGGAAACTCCTTATTGCCCCCGATATGATCAAAGTGGTTGTGTGAATTAATAATTATTAGATCCCTATTTCCAATTATTTTTTCAATATGAGGTCTTATTTCTTTCAAGCCTGAACCGGTATCAAATAGTATTGCTGAGTGTGTTCCAAGAATCACATAGATGTTGGTGTACTGAGTGTGAAATCTCTCATCAATCATATCTAATCTTTCCCTTATCAGATAAATATGGGTGTTAATCTGAATGATGTCAAACCAATTGTCCATTGAGATGATTGATCATTAAGATCAATTTATTTTATATTAGTTATTTAATTCTATAAAATTAGGAGATTTGCTGGTAGTCATTTTATCATTCACATGACTTTCCGTAAGAATTGGTTTTTGTGGGGAAATTTTTTTGATAATCGACCATAACCAAAGTATTAATAGTCAGTTTGATGATTCTACTAGTTGAGTGGTTCTTATGCTAAATATAACAAAATCTTTCCTAATTGCATCAATTATTTTGATGCTTGGCTCCTTGACTGCTGCAACTTCTCATTGGTTTGCACACACAGAACAAGACTTTCGTTTTACACTACTTGGATTTATGGCTGCAATCTTCAGTGGGATGTATTATGGCCTATCTGTTGAAAATCGGAAATCCAAGAATCTCAAGTATCCCCAAGCTAGTTAATTCTGTCTAGATCTGATTATTAATTCCTCATTTGTGCAATACACTGAATAACACAAATTTTAGTCACCAATTATGGTTCATTATCATCGATCACATCATGATTCAAATTCATCAAATTATCTTTCACATGTCTTGACCATTGGAAAACTTGATTATTGTCTTGGTTGTCTTGGATCAAAGTTATTCTTGATTACCACATTACCGTTGCTACTTGCGTTATTTGTCTATCCAAATTCACTAATCAGCGTTATGGTAGATTGGACCATCATTGGCTTACTCTGGGTTATGACCACAGCTAGCTTTGCTTATGAATTGATCAAAAAGAGGGATGTAAAATCCAGATTTTTACTTGCAATCAATAATTTATATCTCATCGGGTCAATAAGCTATGTTGTCTTGGTTCCAAGCAAGATTAATTCTCGGTATACTATTCTGTTAAGCCTAATTTTAGCTGTCCCTCAAATTGGGGTTTACTTGCACAAATCTGTTACACAGAAAGAATTCACTCATAAGAAGGCAAAATTCTTCATAAGATTACTATTCATTATTGCCTTCTTTTTTGCCATAGCAAATTTTAATGAGAATTTTTATCTTAAACTAGTGATTCTATCTATGGGAATACTTGTTTTCAGTAGATTACGTACTTTCAGTGATTTAAGAGTTAATTCTGATAAATTTTTATTCTCTTCAATACCATTTTCTGATAATTCTTTGCTAAGCAAGTTTCTAAAGAAATTAAAAATATTTGATTCAAATGGTAGTGTGAAAGGACTCAATAGTGCCTCATCTCTAATTTCTAAAATTTATTTTATAATAATTATATCTATTCTCTATTTCTTTGGACTAGTGATTATCGGTTCCAATCTTCCTACTCTTGCGGCTTGTTCAAACACTGTATACACAACTACAATGAGTGTACCATCGTGGATTATTATGAAATCATCAAACCAAAAATTCTGTGCAAATTGTGGTACTGCATCTCCAATGGATTATCGATTCTGTGATAACTGTGGATCTGAATTTCACCTTGTTACACCTGATCAACAATCACAACCCCAATCACAACATCCTCCTCAAAGAGGACAATATCAGCAAACGCAACCTTATAATCAAGGTTACCAGCCATATTCTGGCCAGGGTCATCGAAGAGAGGATAAGAGTAAATCTATACCCATAGGAGTATCAATTGCTGTTGGTTTAGTCGTCTTGTTGATGACTGGAAACATTATATTTGCAATTATTATGGGTGTTGTAGCATATTTTGGGACTATTTTTGCCATGTCCACCAACAATCCTTGTTTGGGTTATTGTGTTATGAGAACATGTATGGATTGCATCTGCTCGGCAACAATGGGTGAACGCAGAAGAGGTGGGAAGTTTTGAGAGCTTTCTATACTAATTGGAAACTGCAGTTTTGACACCAGACATATTCGAGATCTCTATAGACAAGCTTCAACCAAGTCAATTATTCATCAATCAAGAAAAATTAAAATCTATATATGAAAATATCAATGAATTTGGTGTGGAATCTCTCGATCCGGTCCCTGTAAAACGTTTTGGGGAATTCCTCGTCTTAACAGATGGTCATACACGTGTACTTGCACAGTTTCAAATCGGAAAGAGAACAATCAATGCTTGCTGGGAGGATTTAGATATGGATTGGAGAGAATACCAGATTTGTATTGATTGGTGCAAAGAAGAAGAGATAACCTCGATAAAAGATTTGGAAAATAGAATAGTTTCGAATGATGATTATCAAGTTTTATGGCTCAAAAGATGTCGAGACATGAGAAATGAGTTAAAATAAAAATGGTGTGCTCGGTGAGATTTGAACCATAATTTGGTTCTAAAGAGTTTTTGAAACTAATTTTCGATGTTTAACTCGTGATTTCGCCTCCTTCAATGCAATTTCCTTGAGTTCAGTTTCAGAAGCAGTAGGATATCTGTCCTTTAATCCAGTCCAATAGCTTTCTTGCATACTTTGCTGTAAATCCAAAAATATTTTCATTCTCTTCTCAGTATTTATTTTTTTGACATGATTTATTGATTTGTATAGTGCTTTCCTACGATAATCCTTCGCTTCATTACTCGCACTCCGCGTCAATTGTCTCATAACCCGTTAGTTTCTAAGATTAAAAACAAGTGTAGCTAAGATTAGAATTCTGATATTTTATTGATTCAAAAAGAAAAAATGGTGGGCTCGGTGAGATTTGAACTCACGATATCAATCTATTTCTTAGTAAGAAGAAAGAGTGGATTACTTGCTCAGACTGATATAGATTTTTAAATCATTGTTACTTAGTTAGCCTAAATGAATTGGGATCGAATTTGGAAACTCATTATGGTGATATTCCTCTTATTTTCTTTAGGTTTAGTTTTAATCATGGGTTACAATTTCTATCAAATATTAAAGCCTGAAGACGGATATTACTATGAAACTTTCTCATTGGAAGTTAAATTCAATCAACCCTCAGAAATCCAAATAATCATACCTCCAATCAAGGTAGATGGTGAGTTGACTCCAGTACTCCAGTCATTGTATGATCAGATGATTGATAATGTCCATGATAACCTAGATGTCAAATTAATTGAGATTAATGATAGCACATTTATTGAAATCACTGGAATTACTAAGGAAATAAGTCTACATCACCGTATTGATTTACCCAAGATCAAGAAGGACAGCATAGGGTATGAGGGTTACCTATTTGATCACTACTTGATTGATGAATCAGTTGTAGAGGGAAATCGTCGATGGGGTGATTATTCGACTTATTTGTTGATTAAAGGCACTGATGCGATACTAGAGGGCTTCAAACTTGAATTTAAGGCCATAACCAATCTTTGTGATGGGTATTTTGTATTACCAAATGATCAGGATATGTTTTTTGGTAAGACTGTGGAACTGGGTGAGTGGTATATAGTAGATAATTATTATTTTCATTTTTCTTGTGCCTAACTTTCTAAGATATTTCAATAACGTCCTGTTGATGTGAAAGAAATTGAAACACCTCAAACTGAAAGAATTGCATTGTTGATCCCATTTAAAATAAATTTTAACATCCAAATAAGTAAAATAAAAAAATTGTCGGCTCGGTGAGATTTGAATATAAGCAATTTTCTTCAAACAAAATGTCTCAGATTTTAGATCCCAAGTATATCACGAAGATAGTTTAGACCAGCTCGACTTAACTCAAATGTAGTTTCACCGGTAGGATGAATCTGAATTAATTGTTTTGAACGCAGTTTTTTGAAGGCTTTATCTATTTTCCTCATTTTTTTGGGGTTGTGAAGTGTGTCTCGATCAAATCTCTTCAATATTTCTTGTTTCGAATAGTGTCCTCCCAACGAATACCTTACTGTCTCGCCAATTGCAATAAGCAATTTCAATTCTAAAGAGGTAAGGGTTAATTTCATACACAAATTATTGAATTTTAGGTATATAAATTATTGAATTTAAATGTTAATTCATATGGCAAAAGTGATTTATGGAAGATTTGAATATAGGGTGTTATATGCTAATTGTGATAATTGATGGTTTAAAATTAATCTAATTACTGACTATATTATTAATAACTATTTATATGACAAATGTAGAATATAATTTGTAATGGCAAGTGAGACAACTTTAGCTCGAGCACAATTTAAATTAAATAACGAGGAGAAGCGTGAGGAACGGAAGGACCAAATTCTTCTTTTTTTAAAACAAAATCCCAGCCAATCAATTTATCAAATCGCAAAAGATCTTAGGATACCACGAAGCTCCTTACCAAAGCTGCTTGATGAATTAATTGAGGAAGAAGAAATCAAAGTTAAAAATGATTTCAGTGGAAAAACCATGAGAAAGAAAAAATCGTTTTCTGTGCGGACTCTGGACGATTTTTCATTCGACAACTTTACTGAAATTAACTTACAAAACAAAGAATTTGGTAAATTTACCTTTAGATTAATGAAATCCACATTAAAATACAAGGGATCATTTAATTTGATTCTCTCAGATAAGTCAGTTAATAAAATTGAAAAGCATGACGATTTACCTGATAAAATCAAAAAGTTGACCGGGTTGGAATTTAAGTGATCTAAAATGAATAGTGAATTCTTTTGAATAATATAATTGCTCCTAAATTGTTGAAAATGTCTGTAAATGTAAAAAAATGGTGGGCTCGGTGAGATTTGAACTTATTTACAAATATGCTTTCTGATAGCTCATATTCGAATATTGGACCACCAATCAAGGCTCACAATATGAAGAGGAAATTTCAATAAAGAAATCTAAATTCTAACAAAATAGACTATTATCCAATTGAATGTAAAACACAAGAATTATAATCTTGATCGTATATAGTTGCATAAACACATGTCTTGTCTCAAAGCAATCAATCCAAGTAAGGTGGTTGTTTATCTTGTATTAATTTCAATTCTAAATTCATCATATGTCAAAGGCCAAAATTCTGATTTCACTTCGGATGAAATAAAAATTTACCCTGGAATGATTTTGGAATATGAAACAAAGCTCTTATTTGATTATTTTGAGAAAGATGAGGTTGTTACAGATGATGATTATTTAACAAAGAATGAGACTATAACAATTCTTGAAATTGATTACTTTACCGGAGATATCCTAGTGGATTATCAATGGGAATCAGATGAGGCTCCCACTAGTATGATATACAACACCACAATTGATAGATTTGGTAATTTTGCTATTTTCACAGATTGGAGTTATTGGAGAGGAAACGTTTCTGATAGTATAGAGCGACAATCAAATCAATTATACCCTGATATTGATGCAACTACAAAAATTATCGACAACAAGAATAATTTTGGCTATATCATTACCCAATCTGATGAAACTGAAACATTTGGGAGGATTACCAAATTCAACTTTGAAAAAAACATATTATACTCCAAATTATTTGGAGTTCTAACTGAAGATTCCATTTTAAGATCAGAAGAAGGTCCAAATGGTCTAATTAAACTACATCAACGCACATTTATTTTAACAACGGATTTGGATGAAATATCAAAATTGGTCTTTAGAGGTCTATTCTGGCCAATATTTTTTGTATTTAGTCTGATAATTGTAGTTTATCTTTATAACAAATTTCGATCAAAGGGGAGATCCTGAGTGTTAAATTTAATCAATGAGGTTTTTAGTAAAATTTAGTCAATCAGAAAAAATCAATAATTTTCTGAAAAGATATAATTCAGGCTTTGATACACTGGGTAAGAATTTGAAGTATAAAAAAAAATGGTGGGCTCGGTGAGATTTGAATGTACAAACAGGAGCATTTGGAACTTTCCCAAGGTTGTATTAAGTTATTAGACAAATAGTTTTGGCTGAACTATAGATCGATTTTGATCTGTATACTAATTTATTAGTTTTGTTTTTCCTGCACCAACTGTTTTATCCTTAAATTTATGGCTTTCTGGAGCCTTTTTTGTCCCTTAATATTTTTTAAAATTTGAACATTAACAATTTTTTGAATTATTGCTCTTTTCATTGACGAAGTAGTTTTTCCTCTATGATACATATTCATAAGTTCTTCTTCATCACATAAATCAAAAATTGCACTTGTATATGCAGTCCCCTTGTTTACCGCTAGAATCGTTAATTTGTCATCATAACTTAGTTTCATTAAGAAATCTTGAGGTGTTTCATCTTTCAATTTAATTAACCTCCTAATGGCTGATTCTTTAATTGTTTTAGATTTTCCCCCTTGTGCCAATTGTATAAGTTTAATCCAATCATCGCAAAACTGAATTGCAAATATTTGTATTTCTTGAGCAGATTTAGGTTCGTCAAGGAATTTAAGCAAAGAATCAATAGGAAGACGATCTGCGGCAGCCAGTCTTAATCTTGGGGATCTTGTTTCAATTATAATCTGACGTAAATACTCATTGGAGGATATCTTCTTCAATGCATGGTGTTTAATTGTGTCTGCTGTTTTATCATCTAAAATTACTTCAAGTGCACCATTTTCATCAAAATCCACTAATTTGTTTAAAAATAGGTATTCAGCGCTTTTAGGCGGATATTTTTCTAGCTCTTGTTCTAAAATTTCATTATATTCTTCCCTTGGAAAACCTTGTAGCTTACTAAGTAATTCGGCACTAATTTGTGATTCTTCTTCATTAACTGCTAGATTTAGTAAATCTTCCTTTTTGGTGATTTTGTTGATTAGATTTAGTTTTATTCCTGTCGATTTTTCAATTTTAAAAATTTCAATTACTGTGTCAAGGTCATCTATGAACGCTGAAATTATAATTCTATTTTGCAATGGTAAACGTCTATATTTCGAGTAAATTGTCCCTTTGGATTCGTCAATAGAAATACTTTGAGATACAAAATATTCAGCAAAACTATTATGTTGAAAATATAATCCTTCACCACTTCTACCAATGAAACTACTTACTTGAATATCAGCAATATAACTATCAATTTGCTTTTTGACATTAACCTCTTCATAAAATTCTTCGTGAACAACATCGTAAATGTCTTTCCAGTTAATTTCACCGTTTTCAAGCCAAACCCAAGCAAGTTTATGCATAATATCTCTTTTCTTTTCTCTAGTTATCAAAGTTCGACCTTTTTCGATTTCTCTATTTAACCAACTGTCCAAATATGTTTCATACAATGTGCTCATTGAGGTTAAATCCGATAACTTGTTTAGTGTAAATGATTTTACTAGCATTCCAAGAAATAATGGTTTTTGAGCTAATTCAAAAAGATTCGAATTTGATGATAAAATTCCCCACATTGTTTCTGCTTCATCGGATTTTAATTTAGCACAAATATATTTAAAAATTTGATCATCATTTAATTTTTCAATTTGGAAAAATTCCGTATTATCAATATTTGCTAATTCCATTCTAAGAGCTTCTGTCTCATCCTCTTTAGATTGAAATAATGATTGCCGTGAAGTGATGAGAGTCGGTGATTTACCAACTAAATTAGACAAACCTCTAAGAGTATTAATAACGATTACTTGTTCTAATCTATCAGACATTTCGTCAAGTCCATCACAGATC
>JAAFKL010000194.1 GCA_021399405.1 Candidatus Heimdallarchaeota archaeon
AAGAAAACAATTAATAAAACTGAAGTATTTTTCATTTTTCCAGAGACTATTCGTTTTAGGCTTGGGGTTGACCGTGCAAACAGATAATTAAACAATAGTCAATTATCAAAATTATCTAATACTATAAAATTAATTCAACTTTGATCATTAAATCATATTAGATAGAAAAAGGAAATACTAAATTCATTTAAGAATTTAACATCAAATCCTCTTTCTGATACATTATCTATAACTGGATACTCTGCAATATTGTTCTTTATATCTAGCTAGCTTTTCATTTCAATATGCTTTTTCTAGAATCAGTTTTCATCTCTAGCCAAAAATTGTATAGTCAGCAGTTGTTGTATTGTATACATATAACCAATATTCAAGATTATGGTAGGAGGCTTCGTGAAAAAGACTTATCGTAAAGACACCTTCTCCAAATTGCACAGTTATCTTAATTTCAAATTCTTCTTCTTCGTTTTCGGAAATAAAATGGGTGGTTTTATCTTCATCACATTCCTCTCTGGACTCAGATGTGATATTAAAATCTACACCCACTATATCAACATATACTTCGAACTCCTTGCATCGACTGGTGGTGAATGATGCCCCTCTTGCTTGATTTTTCATACTCGCAGTGATTATCATCTCCAGTGTGATTGAATTTGAATCATTGTCCACTACTGTTTCATCAATTTCAGAGATAAATGTTTCCACATCCATTGGTGCGAAAAACCTAAGGACAAGGATTATTAAGGTAATGCTTATAATAACCCTTCCCTTTTGTTTTGCCGTTAGCATACATTAAATTCATTAATTATCTAATAATTAAATATTTGCAATTATAATTCTGAAAAAGAAATCAATTATAATAATTCCTCATAATCATCAATGAGATCTTTTGCTGGGTTTACATGAAGGAAAACAGGGTTGATTTATTAATTTTGACAGCTATTATTCTGGAAAATTATTCTCTGCCACATCTCTTGCTGCACGGCTGATAAGTGGTATCAATTTTCCAAATGTTGCAAATCTCATATCCTGTGTTTGTTTATTCACATATCTGTAATAGATCTGTGCAATTATCACCACCAACCTGAATAATCCCAGGGAATGATAGAAATTGATGTGGTCAACAGAAACACCACTCTTCTGTGCATATCTAGCTACTAATTCTGAACGGGTGTAAAAACCAAGATCTGGATCAATTGGCATCATAGCAGCTTGTTTGAAATATGAGGGATCAGTTGGAGATGACCAGTAGGTGAGAAGTGAACCAAGATCGGATAATGGATCACCAAGAGTACACATATCCCAATCAAAGACACCTACTAATTTGCTTGGATCGTCAAAATCATACATCACATTATCCAATTTGTAATCATTGTGAATAAGTGCATGCCTGGTGTCTTCTGGTTGGTTATTTTGCAGCCAATCATAAACCCAGTTCATATCACTATTCGCTTCCAATTTGGAAGCATTCCACCTCTTGTGCCAGCCCTCAATCTGTCTGCCAATAAATCCTTTGGGTCTTCCAAGATCTGCCAGACCCAATTCTTTGTAATTGACCTTGTGAAAATCAACCAGTGTATCAACTAATGCTTTGCTCATATCCTTCGCTGCATTCTGAATGCCATCATAAATACTTGGAAACTTGGTTCTGATAACCACTCCTTTTTTTCTCTCCATTATGAAAAAAGGGGCACCTATCAGTTTATCATCACTATAGATAAATGCCTGCGGTGCACATGGGAATGATTTGTGAAGAACAGAAAGTACCTTGTACTCTCTACCCATATCATGAGCTGATTTTGCTACAGGTCCCAGTGGAGGTCGTCTAAGAACATATTGATGTGTTTTGTAATCTAGAAGATAGGTGAGATTTGCAGCTCCACCTCCAAATTGCCTCACAGTGAGATTGTCAGGATTTTCGGCCCCAGGAATTTTATCGCTCAGAAATTCTCCAATTATTTTATAATCAAACTTCTCATCCTTGCGGACCTCTATTGTGTCATCAATCATCACTATCACTTCTGATATCTGGCTAGTATTCTTCGCGATACAGAGCGTTTGTGAACCTCATCAGGTCCATCATAAATTCTGGCAGCACGCTCATGTGAATACCAGGTTGCCAGCGGAGTGTAACTAGTCATACCCAATGCACCGTGTACCTGAATGGAACGATCCACAACCTTTAGCATCATATTGGCAACATGGAATTTAATCAATGATATTTCATCCCTGCTTGCATATGATCCATATTTTTCGATTTTGTCGGCAGTATCAAGCACCATAAGTCTTGAGGCATTGATTTCAGCCCTGCTCTCAGCTATCCAGTTCTGCACTGTCTGTTGGCTGGCAAGGTTTTTACCGGGAGCAACCTCTCTGTCGACAGCATACTGACACATAAGATCAAATGCCCGTTCTGAGATGCCAATCCACCTCATACAGTGATGAATCCTACCAGGTCCCAATCTATCCTGTGCTATTGTGAAACCTTGTGATTCTGGCCCAAGCAAATTTGATATAGGGACTTTACAGTTCTCATACTTTATCTCTCCATGACTCATCCAATCAGTTCCAGAGTGTCCCATTACAGGGATATTCTTGATGAAATTATATCCGGGATTATCTGTTGGTACAATAATCATACTAGCCTGCTTATGTTTTTGATTATCTGGGTTGGTGACGGCCATCACGATGGAAAATGCAGCACCATCAGCAGAGGTTGAGAACCACTTGTGTCCATTTATGATATAATTCTGACCTTCTTTCTCTGCGGTTGTTCCGAGCCATGTGGGGTTACTACCTGGGTTTTCAGGCTCAACCATGGAGAAGCAACTCCTGATTTCCCCACTGACTAGGGGGATGAGATACTTCTCTTTCTGCTCTTCTGTTCCATACTTGATCAGTATCTCCATATTACCCGAATCAGGTGCCTGGCAATTGAATAAGTAGTGTCCAAGTGGTGATTTACCAAGATATTCGCTCATCATTCCAAATTCGACAAGAGACAGTCCCATTCCACCATATTCCTTATGAATCTGTGGTGCCCACAAGCCCATGTCTTTCACTTTATCCCGGTATTTTTTTAATTTGGGCACTAGTTCAGAAAATTTAACTTGCACAAGTTCTTTCTCTAGGGGATAAACTTCCTCTCTGATAAATCTCTCAGTTGTGTCCAGAATGTGTTGAAATTCTTCTGATATATTAAAACCAGTTGTAATCATCTACATCAAAAAAAAAAAGTGTGATGTAAAGTATTACCCACAGAAAATTCAATATTGTGAAATATTACTAGTTTCTTTAATTTAATAATTTGTAGATATCTAATAATTGGCTTCATAAAAATCCAATCATTTTATTCAAATCAAGTCAACTGTGAACTTTCCGCATTTTCTTACCAAGAACAATTAGAGCAGGTAATCCAAAAAATACTGGGAAAAATGTAACTTCTGTATCACTGGTACTGGTCCCTTCAAGACCGAAACTCCCATCTACTGTGAAATCGGCATCCAATATGAAACTCCTGAA
>JAAFKL010000195.1 GCA_021399405.1 Candidatus Heimdallarchaeota archaeon
GCCTGTATCACAACTTCTTGAAGATCTTGGTTATTATCTATCGTATTCACTGCTAAAAGTGACAATTTATGAACTTCACCATGTGCTGCAATTCTGATCAACTCATCATATTCTGACTGCTCGATTGCATACTCTTCGCTATGTTCTTCATACATATGGGTCTCTCGATCTGCAATGACATTTTTGAAATCTGTAAATTCAAAATTACAATAATCGCATTTAACATACATTTTCTTCTTTGTTATTTGTGGTGTAACAGTTTTCTTTTGGATCTCTTGTGAATACTGAGTTGATTTCTTGCAATCAAGACAGTAAGCAAATATTTTCCCTCGAATATTCTTGCACACTATATCTCCATCACAGTCATCGCAATAATCCATTATTTAGTACAAAATTATGGTAATAATAATTAGTAGGTCTACGAATGCAGAATATCATCAAAGTTTAATAAAAATGAAGAAGTAATAGTAACCACGTCGAGCAAGACTATTAGTTACAAATAATATATTGTCAGTACTTTAAAATCATAAAATTATTTAAAAAATTTAAGAGAACAAACTAGACATATACCGTTGCTAAGACCATCCCTCTCGTCCTTTTCATATTTTATTTTTGATCTTATACCATGTTTGTTTATTTTGTATCCACACCAGGCACAAATAGTAATAATTCCATCCTCGTTTAATTCTAAAACTTGACTCAATGACATACAAGTAGGGATTAAATTTTTTGTATATAAGCTGGCATACTATGGAGGTGTTACAAAATTTTAATTCCAAATTTCAATTTGATCATAATTTGAATATGGAAATGCCTGATATACCTCTTCATCAATATCTGCTATAATCTTTCCAGTTTTATAGAAAATCTTGATATCATTAATTCTATTGGCAGTATATATTTTTGCAAAATAATTGAGACTACTAGCAAGGATTTGTGTAGGATCTGTTTTTGTAATAAGAACTAGCATAAGATCACTATATTTTCTCAATGTTATGTGCAGATCACCCGTTGCAATGAATTGCACATCATCATTCTCTGCCCCCATGTTCTGAATAACATTTTGAATTGCAGTGATTACACCAGATATTAGGGTAGCTGAAATCCTTGTATCAGTCTCTGAGAATTTTACCGATGATATTGGAGTCCCAAATTTGGAAATTACAAGTAAGCCTTCAAGATCAACACGGGAAAGGAATATCACCCCTTTTCTTCTTACATTTAATGCAATGATTGCAAAACCTGCCAGTAAAAGTAGCATTCCAGATCGATCAACAAATGTTTCACCTTCTCCAACCAAAATACCGAAGTTTTGAATGAACCTAACAAATCTCGAAATAAAAAGGAATAATCCCATCAGGCGCATTAGTGTTATAGCACCTTGTAAATTTTTGGATTTGTTCTTCAAATGAATTTGGTAATATGCATAAACAAAGAGTATTGAGACGTAAAGTTGGAATGTGTTGCCTAATAGTCGAAAATCAGTGGAATATAGCTCCATACCATTATTTGTAATCAATCCAGCACCAATTGTATCATCTCCAAATTCGCTCCAAAAAATGATGAGAAATTGAGATATTGAGTAAAGAACCAAGCCAGTATAGTGAATGAGACGGGGGCTCTTCTTCCATAGCATCTGAGATGTATGTATAAAGAATAAGAGATAGGTTAGGTTTCTTGTACTGAAACTTATTTGCCAATAAATGAGTGAATTTGTAATGTCTGCTGCAATTGTGGTAATAGTGAATATTGTCGAAAGAACAAATACACCCCCAAAAATGAGATAAGATACAATATCTGTACGCATATACCTTACCAACAACTCTATTGCTGGGACTAAGGCGAGGATACCTATGACTAGGAGGAGCCAGTCGTCAAGGAGCAAGGCGGGTAGGGGCACGATTAATTATTCATACAATTAATCATTTATAAGCCATCCCAATTAACTTCAATTCTATCAACCAAAGTAATCAAGAAGTCTTTTCTTGTAAATATATCGATTAACAGAAAGCTCATTCAATTTGGTGATGTTGTACTTATCCTTAAGATATTTATCTAATTCATCAACCCTTAAAATTCTCATTTCATCCTGTTTATTCATCTTCCAATAGGTTAGGAATTCAGATATTAGGATCTCTGCAATATCCAAAGAGGGTGTGTGTGGACCATAAAGGACTGGTGCAACTGTACCCAAACTTTCCTGTAGGAAAGAAGCCCCAAAACCCAATAGATTATCATTTTCATCCGTGCATAATATCCAATTCTCAGAAATTTCTGGTAAATTCTTGGCAAAGTGAAGAAATTGATTCTTGGTGATGTAAATGGGTGATCCCTTGTACAGGTCAGGTTCAATTAGTTCATCGTAAATTTTAGCTAACTCATTGTCCTCTGGTTTTCGCAGGTATAAATTATCTGGAATGTCCACATAGGAGAATTGAGTGTTGACCTCATGTACAGTCAGAATGGATTGATCGAATATAAAATTTGCAGATTTGATTGCCTCAATAAGATCTGAATTAGGGTCCATGTTAATATAATATATTTCTTGATCACTCATCTCAACCCACTCATTGGCTAATGTCCTAACGATGTCATTAAACTCATCGTCCATATCCGGTCGAACCCAGGTGTACAATAACTGAGATTGCTCTTCAAAATAAATGGCACTCAACAGGCCAATGGGTTTGTCATCTAGCATAGCAACCCACCATGCTATTTCATTGTGAAATTCGCTAAGCTTGTCTAAATTGTTGAGAATAGGTCTAACTTGCTTGTCAACCTCTTCATCTGTGGTCATTGCATTTTCGAGCAAGTTCCGTGTATCTGTATCACCTTTGAGGATAATAAATGACGAGGTCGCCATAATTTATTAGTCTCATAATAATTAATAAAGGTATTATTTTTGGACACTTGAAAATATTATATGAGATTAAATAATTGAATGCTTTGATTGCGTATTATTCTAAGTAATGTACTCTATTATTGTAGAAAATTTCTACGTATTTTATCATTAGAAAGATCCAAGCTGATATTTGTATAATTAGTATCCAAATAATTTCTGAGTAACTCATAAAAATGAGAATAATGTGACCTAGCATGACAATTACTGATCCGTACAAAATTCGGGAGTTGGGTTTTATATTATGAAAGAGGTAGCTATTTTTTATTAATCTATCTGTTTCATCTAATCTGTAAATCACCCCAAAATATATTCCGAAGATAATCATGTAAACGGTGATCAAGAAGATATAGGGTATTGATAAATCATCCCAGCCTCCTGATCCAAGTGCCAAAACAAGGAATGCAATTGATGCGATTGCAAAAATATACATAAATTTTGTCAATGTGCTTAATTTATCTACTATTGCTGCAGCTGTGAAGATTAGGTGGGTCGATCTCTTTGAATCATTTCTAGTTGCTGTATTAGACATGTTGTCAACAAAATTCTGCTCCCCAGTCAAGGTGGAGATGATCTCTCTTGGGCTACCCAGTTTATTTAGCACATGTTTCAAAGTATCTGTACTCACAATATCATGCCCATTAAACTGGCTCAAATCCAGTATTTGTTGTGTAATATCGTCAATATTCTGGGTTATGTCTTCAGTGCTGAGATTGGTATTCTTAAACTCTGATTTCAATTCATCAACGTATTTGAGATAGAGTTCATGGGCCTCGTTGGTGAATATATTTTCAAGACTCATTTTTCATCCCCCTTACCTGGTGAGAATAGGATGCCCTCATACACTAATTTGTTGACGATTTTCTCATATTTCTCATATTGTCTATTTGACATACCCTTTTGAGCGAAGAGGATAATTTTACCCATTTTTCTCTCATAGATCCCCCTGTCGATGGAGATATAAATTTTAGTAACTAGATTAAAAACAAGAATACTCAAATAACTAACTGCTATAATTAGTCCTGTTACATTCCAATTTTCAATTGTTACTCCATAATAATAGCAGACTTCAAAATTATTATATCTAGTAATACATGTAATCTGATTATTGATGTTAGCATCATATACCATTGCAGTAGCAACAATTGTACTTAGTAGTGCTATAACAAAAAAGAAGCGATGGAACTTCTTATTGGCATTATTCATTCTCGCAAACTTTTTCCTAGTAAAATATTTCATCTCTTTTATATTGGTGTTGAAGAAGAGAAGGTCATTAATGCTATCAATAAAATAATCGGGTTGAGATAC
>JAAFKL010000196.1 GCA_021399405.1 Candidatus Heimdallarchaeota archaeon
CAAACCCATCTGCAGTATGCTCTGGGAATCTTTAATGAAATCGCGGCTATGATGAAAAGTATGATTGTTTTTACAAAGAATAAGGTGCCCAGTGTATCCAAAGTTGCAGAAAATCCGGATTCACCTGGGAGGATATTCCAGAAAAATGCATAGAACCAGGTTACAAACATGGTTCCAGCTGGATCTACTACTCCATAAGGAATGCTTGTCCATAATTCTGTAATGAGATTTTCTCCACCTGCTCTTCGGGTTCCAATTAGTGCTGTTAATGCCAATGAAAGGATTAAAAGAAGTTGTCCTACGAACTGGAAGCTCTTGTTATTCGGTTTTGAAATTTTAATTTTACTCAAGGGGAACCATGAGAGAATATCCTGCCAAAATCCAACTGGACAAGCCCATGCGCAGAAAAATTTACCAACAGTAGCACCTGTGATAAAAAATACGCCGAATGCCAAAAATGGGAAGCTTCCACTTGAGAGAATGAATTGGATTGCATCAAAGCCCCCAAATACCGAAGCAAATGGACTTCCAGCGGGTAAAGAGATTGGTGCCGGAAATGGAATCTTTGACAAACCAATGATCACACCGTTAAGTAAAAAGAAAAAGGTAATCTGGCTTATCAATCTTAAAGATCGAATTCTCTTGTGTTTCAGTGAGTTTAGCCACCCACTTAACTGGTCAGTATCAAATAATTTACTTTTTGTAGCCATATAATCTACCTCCTACCAAGGTGTGGGTATTCCACCTTCTGCATCTCCAATCCAGGGCATGAGAAATACATACCAATCTTCAGGACTGTAGTTGAATACATCTGCAAGAAATTCTGGTTCTTTTAGTGCAATCCCGGTAACGATAAAAATAAACCCGATAATTAAGTAGGATAAGTATAATATTCTCTTATTTATCTCCATGGTTCGGTTAGGAGCCCCCTAGGCACATTTTGTGAAATTTCCTAAACAAAATAAAACTCATTAACCTCTGTCAAAAAAAAAACATTTAAGTTATTCGAAGTTGTACTATGTAGAAGTTGTACTATGGAAGTGAAATAATAGAAGTTGTTCCTTGGACTCGATGCAAACAGAATGAAATAATAGGAAATGCAGACTAACTCGGAGCCTCTAAGATAAAATATAGCTTCCAATAGTTAAGTACTTGACGATATGATCATAATTTCAAAAAATTAATATTTTTTGAGATATTACCTGTTCGGTACCATTCTAACCAGTCGTCGCCGCTTTCCCCTATGATCTCTCATTGAGTAGTTTAGAATGTTGCCATTAGCGATTCGTATGTCCCTCTGCACGAGAGGGGTTTCCAGGCTTTCCGGTTGATCACCCGCAACTTACGCTGCTTTACCGGTCGTTCTTGCGAACTAATAGACTTCCCCGAGGGGCCTTCGGAATGATGATAGCTTTTCCGTATCCAGAGGATGACAGGTATCTTCTTTCCTAGTCCTATCCACGGAATAATCATTAGATTACCCGATAGTAATTATATTCAGTACAGTACAGTATATAAACTGCTTAAACTAGATTATTATCAGTGAATACGCAAGTTAAGGGCTCGTAATTTCTAGCTATACGGGGATACGAGCCCTTTAATACATAATTGTTAAAAATTTTAATATTTTTTGAAAATTGACGATATGTCTTCGTCTACGAAGCAAATCATAAGTGGGTATATCTAGAGAGGCAAAATCTAAAATAATTTTCTTACCATGATGGAAGTTAGAACCAATCATCAAGAGATGTTTGAGTCTGTGATTGAAATCGCTTAATGTCACTGTGTGTCTTTTTGAGCAAATTCTCATATCTACCCATATCAAAATTTTTATCTGATAAGAATTGCTTGATTGCATCTGGGTCATACTCCTGATCAAAATCAACTGAGAGATTTTTCTCAACATTGGGATTTAGAAATATACCTTTGATTGTCTCATAGGGGACCTCAACAGAGTTGATTTTTTCCTCATTCTTTCTTACCTTCTCAAAACTACCATATTTGCTAATAAATTTGAATGCCGTTTTTGGACCAACTTTTACAAAACCCTTATTGAAATCAGTACCCATAAGAATTCCGAGATCAATCAATTGTTCTTGGGAGAGGTTTAGTGTTTGCAAGACTGTGCTTAGTTGATACTGTTCCGGATAGATGATTTTAGTTTGACCATTGGGTAATCTTCTTCTTCCTACAATATTGAGATTTCTAATTAATTTGGGTGACCCAAA
>JAAFKL010000197.1 GCA_021399405.1 Candidatus Heimdallarchaeota archaeon
GATCACGTAGTGCTTCTTGGGGTGCACATTTAGATACTTCATACATCCATGACAATGAGCTTTGTTTGAGTATATTCAACTCCCTATGCAACTTAATAGCATCGAGTTTCTCTCCTGTGGCTTTGTACCGAGTACTTCGTTGTTCCAATCCCCAGTTATAGGCATAACGTGCACAACCAGCATGTTTGATAAGATCGACCAATTGAGCCTCTGAGGTTCTTATCTCAAACTTGTATGCTTTGAGCACCATGATAGTTAATATTATTGTGATTTGATATAAGAATCTTTAGCAGAGTAGCTTGCAAGTGAAAAAAATCAAATCAATAGATTAATGCTTGACTAAATAATATTACAAACAAATCTTATAAATTATAATGTATAAGTTTGTTCAAGTTTAGCTAGATTATGAATAACTGTTTTAAACCCTCAAAATAATCTTAGGCTCCCAAAAGAGATTAAAGAAGAATTATTCAAAGTAATTGCCAAAAATGAAGCAAGGAGGCTACTCCAAAATGCTTCACTCTCTGAAATAACAAAATATTTAGATCCGAAATAGTATAATCAATTTATATCATTTTTCAAAGAATGTTGTAATTTCCTCATGAGTGATCATGCGACCAAGCTCCTTAGTATAATCCAAGAGTGATAATGATTTTTCTTTGTCGGCACTGATTCCCATCTCATCTAATACATACTTGACGTTTGACAATCCACTTAGCGGACCGATTTCAATTTTCTGTTTCAATCCAAATTCTGCTGCAGGCACTCCCGAATAAACAGTATCAGCCCAGGATTCTCCCTTCTTTTTTGCTTTTATTATCGCTGCTGCATGAACCCCAGTGGCGGTTCTGAAAGCATCTGCACCCATTACTGGGTAGTTCACTGGGATCGGAATTCCCACTAAATCTGACGTGAGTTGTGTGTATTCTGCTAAAGCGGAGAGGTCCCTATCAATGGCTCCATACAATTTAAGATTCACCAGTAATTGATCCATAGGGGTATTGCCACATCTTTCACCTATCCCCATGGCCGCTCCATGTATACGGTCTGCACCTGCATCAATTGCAGCAAAAGCATTTGCTAAACTTAATCCACGATCTCGGTGACCGTGCCAATCAATTCGTACATTTTTATAACCTTCATCATTTAAGAACTGACTAACGAATGATACCACATTATATGCTCCTTCAGGTGTTGCATGACCTACAGTATCGCTTATACACACAGCTTGTGCTCCTAATTCTGCAGCTCTTAGATATAATGTTTTGATATCCTCGGGTTTAGCTCGAGTAGTATCTTCTGTTACATACATAACAGGTACCTCATTTTTCAAACATAAATTAACAGCAAACTCAGTAAGCTCCAACAATTTATTCATTGACCACCCTTCAACCTGTTGACGAATTGGTGATGAACCAAGGAAAGCAGATACTTCTAATGGTATTCCTACTTTTTGTGATATTTCGATCACGGGCAATATATCTGCTTCATGCGTCCTGGCTGCACAATTTGGATATATTTTCATTTTATCATCTCTGATCATTTCACAAATTTTGGTAACATCATTATACATCTTCTTAGAAGCACCAGGGAATCCAATATCTGCAGCATCAATACCAAGTTGCTCCATTAATTGAACTAGTCGAAGTTTCCCCTCAAGAGGCGGATCTCTAGTGCTTGGAGATTGTAATCCATCTCTTAGAGATTCATCGTCAAGTAAAATTTTTTTCTTAAATGTTCTTGATTTTTCCCCTAAAAAATTCCAATCATGGATTAATTGATCTTGGGCTGCGTCCGCCATATTATTCAATTGTGTGTTGTATTCTTTAAGTTTAGCCCAAACCGATGATTTAAGGTCAAATTGAAAAAATGAAAATCACTTTTCCTTTAAAATAAATATTAATCACGACCGAGCGTCAATATATTATTATCTTAGCTATATCTTCGACATTGTGTCAGAACAAAAGGAACCTATTTGTTTAAGTGAAGGTTTCTTTACTTCTGTATTGCTTCAACCTGATGGGCATATCGCATATTTTGGTACTAATCAAGGTTGCGTCGAAATTTGGGATCTTGAAGTAATGGAGAAGAAAACAGAAGTTCGATATCTTATTTTCAATGAATTCAATGAGCAAATTCCCATTCAAGATCAAGTAGTAAATCTTGCGGCACCAGCAAATTTTGAGTATGTTTATGCTTTTATGGGAGTTGCGGCATATTGCATCGACACTAATTTACAAACAATTATTCAACAAATCCCGATTTCTGAAAATGTGCTTTGGGGTTCGGTATCTCCCGAAAAGGGAGAGATAGGTGTATTAACTACTTCGGGATATCTTTCAAGATGGAGTCCAACATTTTTCGAAAGAACAGGATCAATTGAATTTGACAAAAAGTTAGAAAATGGATATGTACTTCATGATTTCGATGAATCTCGTATTATTATTGCACTCGGAAAAGGAAAAGTAATTGTGGGAAATCTAGAAGGTGAACGATATGTCATTAACCTTGAAATCCCAATTTCTGATCAGTTTCTGAACTCATCTGGTTATGACAAAAATCCATTTTATACAGTTCATCTCGTTGAAGGTTGTATCTTCGTTACTTCAAATAATGTAGAATCGGAAATTGAAATTCATCAAATTCTAAAAGATGGTAGATTGAACTCCGAATTTCAATTGAGAAATTTGATTAAATTAAAAGAAAATGAAGGTGCTGAAAGAAATTACATATCAGATTTGAGATTTTCTAGAGATTCTCGAGATAGGTACACGGCAGAATTAGAATCATTGGGACAAAATACACATCATGAATCCACAGTAAGTGAGGATTCAAAAACACTACACTATGCGCTCCAAGAATATCAAAATGAGAATTTGGACACAAAATCAAAAGCCCTATCCGTGATTAATAGGATGAGTGATCGATATAATATTTCTTTGCAGTCAATTCAATTTTCACGATCTCGACATAATGATTCCACCTCAATAATTGAAAATGCTAAACATTATGATGATTTAACAAATTCAAGACAAATACAAATACAAAGGACGATTTTTTTAAGTCTCTCAATTAGTATAATTCTCCTTTTTCTGGGATCATCCTTCAAAATTACTATGCCCGTCCTGATAATTCTGATTTCAGTCGGTTTATTACAGACAATGATTATAATTTACATTAAACTCATAAATTCTGATCCTAATCTGCCCTGGGTTAGAGAATACAAAGCTTTAAGATTTCTGAACATCCTAACCTTGCTGGTATCACTTATAATTGGAGTGTTAAGGTTTAATGGGATTAATATTCCACTAATAGATAGTATGTAAAATATAAATATTGTAGAAATTGAGTATCATGGTGATCGATTGGTATTTAATTTCAAATTCTTTTCTTTTCATGTGATTGAAGTCGAGCTCAAATTATTATGTTCTGACCCTGAATCAGTAATTATGAAATTACAAGAAATAGGAGCAGAGAAAATAAATACAGAATCTAATATGGATATTTACTTCAATCATCCAAACCGTGATTTCAAAGCCACAGATGAAGCTTTACGAATTCGTGAAATTAATTCAAATGTAGAATTGACTTACAAAGGACCTAAACTGGATTTGAAATCGAAAACACGTGAAGAAATCACAATAAAAGTAGACAGTATCGAGATAAAAGATATATTTTATCGTCTGAATTTTCCTGTAGGTGGCGTAGTACACAAAAAACGTTCGAATTGGGAATTTGATAAGGTAAAAATTACGATGGATCAAGTTGAAGGCTTAGGTGATTATGTGGAGCTAGAAATTGAGACGGATGATATCGAATTAATGGATGGTTTAGTTGATGAATTATATCGAGTAGCACTGTTGCTGGGTCTAAATCCCGAAAATCAAATCACAGAATCCTATTTAGAGCTTTTAAGTTTAAGTAAGAAATAATATCAATTTAATTACTGATAAATTGAGTTTTCTAATATAGCAGAAGGATGACTTAGTTCATGATAATTTGCACATTGCTTAATATCTAAATTTTCGAGTTCAGAAAGATATCTAATACGTCTCATACTTTCAGAAAAATCATAATCTCGATAAGGTTGTATATCTACTCCATTAATGTCTCCACCATGCAGATTCATTAGTTTAACTATCCGATCTGTAGCTAAGTTTTTTGTTGGGATAAGATTAACCATTTCATTCTCACTAAGAACTGAGCACAAATTGAATAAACAATATTCTCTTGCGCAATTCCTACAAAAATATTCATTGTTGATTTTATATCCTGCAAGGTTCATTCGATCACAAATTGTTATTTCAAAAATATATTTGCGAATTTACTTTATAAACTTCGATAATACTTACAGATATACACTAAGTACTATTTTTACTAATCTGATAAATATTCTTCTGATTCTCGTTCAATCCATTTTGAAATGGCATCTCTGAGATTATGGAATGCTTGAGGTACATTTTCACCAGTAACTGAGGAAGTTTTAACCCATGAAATATCAAATCTATTATCAAATCGGTCTTTTAGTTTAGCAATGTACTCATCCACTACCTCAAACGTCATGTGACCTTCACTTGGATTATAAATATCCATTTTAGTACATACAAGAACTATCGGAGTCCCTTCAGTATGTGTATGCCTAGTTAGTTCATCAATCCATTTATCTAAATTCTCAAAGCTTGCAGGGTTGGTAGGGTCAAAACAAACAAGAGCTCCAAAAGCTCCTGCGTAGAATACTGGTCTGACATTTGAAAACTTCGGTTGTCCAGCAAGATCCCAAATGCTCCATTTGTAGCTATTGTTTCCAACTTGCTCAGAGAAATAAGCGAAATCAGCTCCTACAGTGTTAAGATACTCTGTAATGAAGCCCTCTCCCATATATCGACGGCGTAAATTAGTTTTACCAACTCCACCGTCGCCTATGAGCAGAATTTTGTAAACATAGACATTGCCTTTTGTATTTGGGTCTGGTGGCTGATCCAATTTTAATACCTTCTAATTGTAGAAAGAATAAGCGTTTAAAAAAATCTTTGCTATTGAGTAATTACATTACAATGTATTTCACTTATTTTTGTCAATGGAGATAACAATATGGATAATTAGAACAAAAATAAATTTTCCATTTGTTTAGGGTCATAATTGTCTTAAATTTTAATTAAAAAATCTCAAAATATATATTGAATTCATCCGCCTATTCTAATCATTTCCCGATCGTTAAAGGGTGGAATATAATTTAAAGATAGAAAATCAGGATGCTCTTTCCATTTTTCTTGTAAACCCATTTTAATCACTTTTAATATTGTATCTGGATCTGAATTTGATCGAATCAAATCTCTAAGGGGATATTCCTTTGAATTATGTAAGCACGGTCTAAAATCCCCATCCGCAGTGATTCTAACTCTATTGCAAGAATGGCAGAAGCTTTCCGAGACCGAAGATATAAATCCAATCTTTGCTTTCCCATTTCTCAAACTCCATGTTCTGGATGTTTGAGAAGGATTAATTGTGTCCAGTGGGATCATTTTCTCTTTTTGGCCAATTGTATCTATTAGATTCTTTGATGTGACAAATTCACCATTGTTCCAATTCATACCAGTGAAGGGCATAAATTCGATGAATCTAATTTCAATTCCTTTGTCTTCAGAGAAATCGATAAAATCCTTTAGACTATCATAATCATCATTGAATTGATTAAGTGAGACTGCATTGATTTTGATTTCCATAAAATCGTATTTTAACGCCTCATCAATACCATCTAATACGTCTTGAAAATTTTTTCTGCGAGTCATGACCTCGAATTTAATGTGATCCAAAGTATCAAGTGATACATTAATTCTATCTAATCCTGCCTTTTTTAATTCAGCGACATATTTCTTTAATTTCAAGCCATTTGTAGTCATAGACAAATCTATATCTTTGAATTTTGATTTGATCATTTTGATTAATTTTACATGATCCTCCCTAATTGTTGGTTCTCCACCAGTGATCCTATAGCTTCTGATTCCCTCATTATAGAAGATTTCAATTAGAAATAATATTTCCTCAAATGATAGGATATTATCTTTTTTTTGCCACTCAATTCCATCTTCAGGCATACAATACTGACACCGTAAATTACATCTATCCGTTATGGAAATACGAACAGAACCGATCTTTCGATTGTACATATCAATTAATGTCATGCGTACTCTTATCAATAATTAAAATAGGTAAAATAAGATCATTGATACGCAAAAAGTAATTCGAATAAATTGGTGTTCTAATCCATATTTTTTATATAAAGGAATATTAAGAATCATTTGTGAAATTAACCCTAGATAGAATGTGCATACAAAGTGGTCGACTGTGTGCTTCATGTGACAAATTATACCAAAATGATGTAATTAGTGATATTGATATTGAGATCGGTAAAATATTAATGAATACTGCAAAATCTCAAAAATTTCTTTCTAATATTACTATCCTCAAAATTGTGGAAACTCAAAGAACAGTTTTTGTTATTTCGAAAGTTGGAGATGTTGAGAAGTTATTAAGAGCTGCATCCGCAATTAATTCTGTATTTTCTCAAAAAGACAAAAGAGCTCTCATATTTTTGGAAAAGACAAAAAATCCTAAAAAATTTATTCAGGGATTAATTGGAATTGAACTTTTGGTGAGCACTTCTACAGTATTCCTACCTCCATTTTCTGAGAAAGAACTCAAAGTACAAGTCAAAGAATCGAACAAATCTAAATTAAGAATTCTTTCTGAGGACCTATCAAAGATAACAAATGCCTTACTAGGGATGGACGCTCACTACTCATTTATTTAAATACTTTGAAATTTAGAAATAGGCATTTGGTGAGGCTTGCATTAATTCTCTAAGGGCTGTGGTTGCATAACATCCTGTAGATAATTTGAAAGATACTCTTAACAACTCATCATTTAATTCCACAATGTGCCAGTCCTTTACGTATGATTTGAGATAACGACTGGTATGATTGATAGTTCGTAATTCTTTCTCAGGGTCGATAGAAAATTTCTGAAAGACTTCGACCCAAATCTCATTTAAAGGATCTATCCATTGTTTTGATGGTAGCGCAATTTCTACATTGTTGTTAATTTTCCTTTCACCTTTGAGTGTTGTATCATTCATACCTCGTCTAGATAAATAATCATTAGCCATTGCTGAGATAAAGGCTGATTTGAAAATTCTTAAAAGAAATGGTGGAAATTTATTTACTGCTCCTTTGAAATCACTTTTTCTTTTAGATAAATGAGTTAGTATACCCTTTTCAATTAGGGGTACATTTATCCAATTTAATAAAACATGTTCGGGATCTTTTGTTTCTCTCCATAATTTTCTCCCGATTTCACTTGCATCTTCTGCTTCACCCCCCAAATACAGATTGATTGCTTCTTGAAAATCTCCTTTAATCAAAAGTCGACCCATTGCTGCTGTAACTGGTCGTGATGATCCAAACCTTTGATATCCATAGTAATTAATGATGCCATTTTCAACCCACTCACCAAATTCATTTATCGAATCTCTGTCTAGATTGTTACACTCTTTGATTTTAATATCAAAATAATTGCCGCTCATGGAGCCAGGAAATACTCTTTCTCGAGCATATCGGAAGTTACTGAATTCTATATTAACATGGGGTTGATATGGATCTGATGGGACAAATCTGGGTTGGTATACCGAAAATAATTGGCTAGTTTCTGCAAATGCATCTTTGATACCACCAGTTGAAATATCAGTTTCATCCACTTTGAAAATTTTCGCAATAGTTTTAACCATTTTACTGTGATCTAATTTTTTTTTCCAAACATTACCAACTAAAAATAATCCAGAAGTGGTTTTTTCATACTTAATCTGATTCACAGGTGTACCTTTATCGAGTTCAATTACAAGGAAATCAGAAGGTTGAATTTTAATCCTTCCTCCGATTGCTTTTCCTCTCCATTGATAAGGACCTAGATGATAAATTTCATCGCTTAGTTTAGATTCCATTTTACACCCTACATAAGTTTTAGATCTTTAGTAATTGGGTCAATTAATACTTGAGGAGCTGGACCCAGTGCGACTGCTGTAGCTGTCCCTGGTTCTAATTGGGTGTGCCCAGCATCGTTGATTAAGGCTCTAGGTAATTTTCCTTTAGATCCCTTTTGGAAGACCATATTTAGTTCTTCCTCACTATTAACTTTGACCACAATTTTAGCCATACCTGCTCTAAACCATCTGTCATACCAATTTTTATTGTGTTTCATAGCTTCCAAGGTTGCTAATACTGAAGCATGCGAAGCTTGAGCTGCAATTTTACCCTTACCCATTTTTAAATCGTTGCGAATTACTAATACTTGTTTAATTATTTCAAGCTCAAGTTTTTTGGCTGCCATGACTGATGGTAATTTCATGGAGTTTTGTTTTTTATGATTAATTACAAATAATAACCCACAATTTTTCTAAATCGTGTATAGTTTCCAAAGGTAGTGCTGCTTTCTTCAATTCTAATCAGTGATTTTATATTTGTGTATAATTGGAAGAAACTATGGACCAAACTGATTATGATTGTATAATTATTGGTGGTTCTGCAAATGGGGCTCAAGCTGCACATGCAGCAAGCAAATTGGGATTGAAGACTGCTGTCATAGAAGAACATCCGAATACGGGTTTGCCTGAGCATTGTTCTGGATTGTTTTCCTATTGGGGTCTTGAATATCTTGATTGTGTTCCACCTGATGAAATTATTTTTAATCATAATATAATTGGTTCAAGAATTATTGCCCCCAATGGTAAAATCCTAACAGTAAAGAAAGAGCAGAAACATGCTCTTGTTTGTGACCGGGCGGCTTTTGATCGATTTTTATTAGACAAAGCAACATCAACTGGAACAGAGCTGTTTCAACCATATAGAGCAACTGATATTTCTAGAAATGGAAACTCATTACAATTAAAGCTCACTTCGTCTGAAGAGATTGTATCGTTAAATAGTAAAATCGTAATATCTGCTGAAGGAATTCGAGCAAATATCACAAATAAAGTCGGATTGAAGGGGCCAGATCCAAAAAAATTTGTAAATGCCGCACAATTTTATATGTATGATTTACAAGATATTGATAGTACGCTTGTTGAACTTTATCAAACCCAAGAATTTGCTCCTGATTTCTTTGCGTGGGTTATTCCTATGTCCAATACATCTGCGAAGATTGGATTGGGTACATCACGAAAATCAGCATCAAAAGAATTGGATAAAATGATTAAGGAGCATCCAATTTTGAAAGAAAAGTGCCGGGGTGCTGATATAAAACGTAAAACTGCCGGACGAATTCCCACTACCGGGCCTGTGAAAAAGACATATACCGATAATTTTCTTATAACTGGTGATGTGGCCGGTCAGACAAAACCAACAACCGGAGGTGGAGTAATTTTAGGTGGGATTGCAGCTAGAATTGCTGGTGAGGTTGCCGTAGAAGCAATACAATCAAATAATACATCCACAAGATTCTTATCTAGATATCAAAAACGATGGAAAAAAGAAATGTATTGGAATTTGAGACTGATGAGGATTGTAAGAAACTATATGAATCGACTGACAGATAACGAGGTAAGTGGTTTTTTCCAAAGCTTAGAAAACAAAGGTATAATTTCTGATATTGAAAAATATGGACATGTGGATGATCAAGGTGCACTCGTAAGAAAATTTATGAGAACAATAAGTCTATATCCATTTTACCTTAAAACATCATTTAAACTTATGAAAAGTTTGTTTTAAATTGGGTGTGACGTTGTAATCCACTTTGAACTTCCATCCTCGTATATTTCCTTTTTCCAAACTGGGCTTTCGTTTTTGTATGCATGAATTATCTCTTCCAAAGCTTCAAATGCCTCTTTTCTATGTATTGATGCAAGAGCGACAAAGACAATAGGTTGCCCAAGTTTAATCCTCCCTTCAAGATGGATAATCCGGACCCCAAGTAAATTGTGTGCCATTCCAATTCGATGCGCAATATCACGCATGCTATCATCTGCTTTGTCTTCCCATGCTTCAATTTCAATTTCAACAACTTTTTTATCTTCAGCATCTGAAATTTCTCTAACAATTCCAGAAAATGTTGTAATCGCTCCAATTTTCATATTAGTTTGAAAATCACTGATAATTTCATCAAGGTTTATACTGCCAATTTTAGCAATCCAGCCATTGTAATCCAACTTTATCACCTATTTGATCTTAACAGGTTAATTGCATGACCGAGGAATGATAAAACAATGTCTAAACCCAATTTAACCGCATTTGGTGATCCTGGAAGTGAAACGATAACAGATTTTGAAAGCGTACCACACACTGCTCGACTCAATAGCCCTCTACCTTGGATCTCAGCAATACTTCGTCTTCTGAATTCTTCTCCAAATCCTGGTAATTCTTTAAATAATTTTGACAAAACTGCTTCATACGTTACATCTCGAGGTGATATTCCAGTGCCGCCTAGAAATATTACCAGGTCCACATTTTCTTGCACATCTGATTCTACTTTTGATTGCAATGAAGATACTTCATCAGGATAGTAATCAAGATTAATGGAATTAATACCTGCATCAGTTAGGATTTCAATTGCCATTGGTCCAGACATATCGTTAGTGATATCATTTTCCCCCGAGAATAAAGAATCTGAAACTATGATTACAGAAGCTTTAAGGTCTGATATATCAACATCTGAATGTTCAGGCCAAGTCATGTTTGTAAGTCCTTTTTAATTTTGTGTAGAACCCTAATATCGCTTATCATAGCTTGGGGGTATTGCCCATCATCATTTTTTTCATACCTTTTAGATAAATCAAAAATTGCCATCAAAGCCCCCATTACTCCAGAAATTGCTTCCAATTCAACCCCTGTCCTTTCGATTGCTGTTACTTCTACTTGACATTTAATTCTATTTGAAATAATTTCAAAGTTAACTTTCACAGCGTTAATTGCAATTGGATGTGCCATAAAAACATATTGTGGAGTTAATTTTACCATCTGAATCGCTGCAAGTTTTGCATTTTCTAAGACATCGCCTTTGGGGTTCGTTTTATTCTTTATGGATTCAATCGATGTATCACCGAGGTGGATAAATCCTTCTGCTGTTGCAATACGCAACATTGGTTCTTTTGTTGAAATATCAATCATGCCCTTGCCAACCAAATGTTTACTCAATCCTATCTTGAATTATTTTTATCTATTTTATTTCTTTATTATTCAGTTTCAGATTATATCTTAAAGATAAGCGAGACATTTGTTTTATCTCATTCAAATTAGCGTTAGTTCGATTTATAATATTGAAAGTTTATATGATTGAATACTAAATAGGAATTAGTGAAAAAGTTTAATTCGCTTTATTATTTAATTTTATTATTTCTCTACATAATAATTCCTGTTCATGCTCAGGAAGCAACAGAGGGCCGAATCACTGAACATAATGTAGTTTCTATTGTTGCACTCAGTGGACTTTTACTTTTTGCACAATTCGTTAGAAAAAGTCGAAAATCAATTTCAAATGATGATTAATAAAATTAGCTTATAAAATTAGAAAAAGAATATTTTGTGTTGTTAATTAATTATTTTTCAAGATTTTCTCAATAATATCCAAGGTCCTGTTATAGCAATTATCATAACAACAACTAATGCTCCCAAAATCGCTGGATTACTTAGTACACCATAATCTACAGTGTCTGTGATTGTTTCCTGTGGTGTTATACTAGTAGGTGTAGTTGTTGTAGTGGTAGCTGTGGTTGATGTACTGATTTGTGGGACTGTTACTATAATTGTTTTGATAGTACTTGCATCAGCTAAATTAGTTACTTTGACTGAAATTACATGTTCACCTGCAGTTAAATTACTCAAATCTAACTGATATTTGTAACTACTAACTAGAGTAATTTCTGAATAATTACCCTCATCAACAGCTAACTCGATGGTTTTGACATCTGTCAAATTAACAATATCGATAGTCACGTTAACATTGTCAATTGTAATTTCACCAATATCTAGATTGAAACTTGGTCCTGGTGGTCCACTTGATTCTACTACTTCTATTCGAACTTGACCAATTACCCAATCAAAATATGCAGGTCCTGTGCCTCCGGCAACCCCGTATGCTATTAATGTATAATTTCCAGTTTCTTCAGGCGCTATGAAAACTGCTTCCCATGGTGTGTCTGATGTTCCGTTTTCATCAAGTAGATGTACTGATTCTGCAATCGTACCTGTAAGAAAATCAGAATTATTTCCATCTAATAGGTTAAAACCAACCGTGATATCATCACTAGAATCTGCAAGATTCCCATCAAAATTAACAACTGTAGTTAATAGTGCAAACTCTTGATTGGCTTCAACTGTTAACCATGATGAATTGAATAGAATAGAACCACTTACATGTGCATAAGTAGTACCACCCACATGACAACCTGTGTCGCCACCTTCTGGTCTCCAATCATTGAAATCAGTGTTATTTTTATTTGATTCCGTTGGAGTTAACATGAATAATGTCCCAATTAATAATATTATTAGTATTGAACTTTTTCTCATGATTTTTCCTCCTTATGATGGTAATAGATACCCAAGACCTAGAGTGTCTAGGATTGAATGACCATATGTATATCTACCACCTGCTCCAGAAATCAAAATTGTCAAAACTGCAGAAATTACAATGGGTATAAGATATAATAGTGGAATTATTCGGGATTTCCCAAAAATTTCTTCACCTAAATATGCCATGTAAACTTTTAGTAGTAACGGAGTTAGGAGTAAGAAAAATACGTATATGCTTAATTTGATCTTGAATGCAAGTAGATCGGATGACACTGCGGTATCTACTGATCCAGCAGAGAGAAAACCTGACCAAGCTGCCATGATCAATCCTAACAACCCCATAAAGTCCATAATCCAAGAAGCAAATCCAAATCTGTCAACAAATTTTTCAAGATGAATTTTTCTCATGTCATTTAACCAGCCCTGTCTTTCACCTATATCAATAAGGATTGCTGCAAATAGTGCAGTAAATCCAGCAACCATTGCCATTACAATTCCGATAATTGGGAAATGTATCACAGCCGGATGTCCTGAAACTAATAATTCTTCAAAAAGTTCAAAAATATTTTTCATATAGTTTCCTCCTTTTTATTCTCGATTTGATTTCTCGCAATAAACGTGGCAGGAATGAAAATTAATAACCACATGCTAACTCCAAATATTAAGCCTGTGGATAATTCTCTAATCAAAAACCCTGAACCATCAATATCTGTTTGTGTAACTGGTACTGTATTGACGGGGATATCTCCACCTATTCTTAGGTCTGATAAGACAAAAGCGAAAGCATTATTGTCTTGTTTGTGGGCTATATTGCTTGCAATTCGTAAACTAGTATCATTTATTGCATTAAACGTGACATCATTGCCTTGAACATCATTTGTAATTTTTGCCCTTTTAACTTCCCATGCAATGTAAAGTGGTGTTTCTCCATCAGTATCATTGATGACTAGTCTTTCCCATTCTAAATCTTCCTGTAAATCTTCTTTTAGGAAAGTGTCTTCAGTACCATGTGCGATTGCATCACCTAACACCGTAACTTTTTCAGTTAAGCCGAAAACCCACATATCATCACCGGTTTCCATTTCTCTCTCACCCATTTCATCGGGTGTGTGAGATTGTGATATATCCCACTGAAAAGAGATCCAATCAATATCGGTATCGTGAGTGAAGAGGAAGAAAACATCCGCAACTCCATAAACTGAAGATATTTCACCATTTGTCCCGAATGATGTTGCTTCTACTGGAGTTACATCATTCCAAATATCAGATAGCTTCCCATCTGCAACATTAACTTTGTGATTCTTTTGATCTATTGATTTGTCGAATTCACTTCCAGTAATGTTCAAAGATAGTATTGTTCCACCATCGGTTATCTCCACATTCAGATCAAGGCCTTGAACAACATTTGTGTTATTCATTGTCAATGACCAAAATAGCATCATAACTGCTAGATATGTATATCTGCGATTCATCTTTGACTAAAATATCTAAGATAATATAAAATTTAAAGTATTTGTCTTAAACAATGGTTGCTGAATAAAAAATAATAATATGTGCAATTGTGTATATCATTTGAAGTAATATCACTAAATTGACAGGTAAATGACAAAATAATAATTGATTGTCCAATATTTTTTGCTTTTTTTTCCAATTTATTAGGGGATCAATCTGAATTTATTTTCAAACAAAGTTTGTACAGGTGTTGCAAATATCATATCAGTCCATTACAGAAATTGATACAGAATTCTTAGAAATTATTGATAAAAATATTGATGTACATTAATTATTTTAATTTCAGATATTTAAATATCTAAGTATAAATTCTAGATGTGGCTTTGCGTACTGAGCGAATCTGGTTGCAACCAAGTTACAACTTGATGCAGTATTGTCACAAAAGTAAGAATTTATTCAATTATGCGAATTATATATTCAAACAACAATTGAACTACCGATATTTTACACCTGCATTTGAGTTAATGGATATAATTCGTCACCATCCAGTATATACATCTCTTCCTCGTCATACTTCCCAACAAATTATTAAATTCCTAGTAAAATCCTGGAGAGGATATTTTATGAGTTTGAAATCATACAAAAATAATAGTGGTAACAGGTTTAATGGGCTTCCAAAACCACCAAGATATAAAAGGAAGGCTGGATTTCATATTCTATATTTTACTGCAAATCAAGTAAAAATACGACGAGGGTACATTTTATTTCCTAAGTTGATGGGCTTGAAAATCAGAACCCGTCTTAAAGTTGCAGTCAAACAAGCACGAATTATTCCCAGAGGAAATTCGTTTTTATTAGAAATTGTGTATAATAGGAAAACTAAAGCTCTTAGAAGGATAAAAAACATCATTTCAGTAGATTTTGGTCTTAATAACATCATTACTGCCGTTTCGAATGTTTCCAAACCCGTCATCATCAAAGGCACCTTGCTTAAATCCATAAATCAATGGTTTAACAAAGAGAATGCTAGATTAACAAGTATCTATAGACTTCAAAACTCTAAGATTAAATATTTACCTCGAGGTAAATCAAAGGACTATTTACTTGACAAACGGTACAAACGATTTGAAGATTTGTTATATAAAATATCACGTAAATTTGTCAATTATAGTATCAACAATAACATAGATGCCGTTGTGGTTGGATATAATGATGGTTGGAAACAAAATATCAAGATGGGACGGAGGAATAATCAGAATTTTGTTAACATTTCTTTCCTTAATCTCTTACATAAAATTGAATACAAATCAGAAGATTCTGGTATCCGTGTCATCAAAAATGAAGAGAGCTATACTTCTAAGTGTAGTTTTTTAGATAATGAGGAAATCACAAAACATAGTTCTTATTTGGGAAAACGTCTTAAAAGAGGGATATTTCAGAGTTCAAGAGGAATTGAAATAAATGCTGATTGCAACGGGGCAGGAAATATTGGTAGAAAAGTATTCCCGGTGGATTTTACTTACGGGATAGTGGATGTTGTGAGTCATCCTGTGTGTCTGAGTGTTTAGGGGCAACCTTAACTCAAATGAAGACATGCGTTGAGTGGAGATGTATACCATTTAGCTCATAAAAATAACAATGGAAAATATTTCTTATAACAAATCTATTTTCTAAGGAGTTGTGTCAGATGAAAGATTTAAACGAGAAAGTTCTGAAACCCTAGCCTCAATACAATTTGAAGGGTATGAAGTGTTAGAGAAAGTAGTCAAATCGAGCGGTAATTCTGGTAGGGTGTATTTGCCTACAAGTTGGATAGGCAGCAGAGTAAAGATAGTCCGCCTGACACCAAAACTTACAGAAGGTTCTGATGATTAAAAATAGGTTGACATTACTGATCATAGATCCATTTGGCTAAGTGATATGCAATTTGATTTAATCCCAAAATAAGATCTGAGTACCCTGCATTTATTACAGATTGATTCATGCCAAAAATAACCGAGTCTTCCTCATTTAAGGCGATAACCCTACCTCCATACTCCTTGACAGCTTTACACCCATCTCTCCCATCAGCCCCCATACCTGTCAATATAACGGCGAAAGTGTTTTTGTTATATATTCTAGCGACTGATTTTAAAGTGACATCAGCAGCAGGTTTTACAAAATTAACTTTTTCAGAATCTATCAGGTGAACCACATTTTTTCCTCCTCTAATGTGTTCAACTTCCAGATGTCTACCGCCTGGTGCAACATAAACATGATTAGGTAGGATTATATCTCCTTCTTGTGCCAACTTTGTTTCCATATTTGCATACGTATTGATTCTATCTGCAAATGGACCAAGAAATCCTTCAGGCATGTGTTGTATAACAATCACTGGTGGAAACTTTCTTGGAAGCTGAGAGATAAGGTTTACAATCATCTTAGGTCCTCCCGTACTAGCGGCAATAACAATTATCGAATTTGATGAAAATTTCTTATTTTTGAAGCTCTGAATACTAAGTATTGGTACTTCTTCTTCTAATTTTCTTTTTGAGAAATGCTTTCTAGATTTTAGTTTTGGTTTCACAAATTCTGATTTTGCCTTATTCACCTGTTCAATCTGACCTATGAATCTTTTTACATTGAGTTTACCAAGTATACTAAGCCTAATGGGTATTACTTGAGGGAATCTAAGTTGACCTTCAATGATTTCAATATCAATTACATCGACAATACCGTATTCAAGTGCATATGTCAATGTAGTATCTATTTCATGTTCTTTTGAATGAATTAATAAACATGGAATTGGGTTCGCTTCCATAATTTTGATAATAATTTCAAAGGGTGATTCATCAATCTCATCAGTTACAATGATGACTTTAGGTTTCAATCTGACGATTGCATCCATCAAAGTGATTGAATCAGAAACAATCTCTAGAATATTAATATTAGGTTTAGAAATACATGAATCAATTATCGCTTTTTCCAAAACTACATTTGAATTAACAAGAATGACTCCTGTTCTCACTAATGGGAAAATATTTTGATTTGTTTAGAAAATTTGTATTAAAATATGGTTAAAAGCTTGTTTTAGTATCCTTTATAGCAGAGATTGAGCTTCATCAATACCTTTCTTTACTGTCCTGAGTGAGGTTTGATATGCTTGCAATTCTTCATCATTAAGTTGAATTTCTAATATCTTTTCAACTCCATTTTTACCCAAGATAACAGGGGCACCGGCGTAAACATCTGACATACCATATTTATTATCGAGATAAGCTACTACAGGGAGAACTCGTTTTTGATCTCGTATAACTGCCTCTACCATTTCGGCTACTGCCATTCCTGGGGCATAGTATGCACTTCCTGTTTTGAGAAGACTAACAATTTCTCCTCCACCTTTCCTTGTTCTGTTGACAATTCTATCTATAGCCTCTTGTGAAAGGAATTCTGACAGTGGGATACCTCCAACTGATGTATGTCTTGGTAAGGGGACCATTGAATCTCCATGACCACCTAGAACCATTGCACGTATATCCTTAACTGATATATTTGCTTCCGCGGCAATGAATGATCGATATCTTGCAGTATCAAGAATCCCTGCCATACCAAACACACGATGGTGAGGGAATCCTGAAATTTTCTGAGCTGTATAAGTTAGAACATCAATAGGATTTGCAACATATATTATCATAGAATCAGGTGCATACTTGGCAATATTTGCCACAACTGATTTGCATATGTTGATATTTACTTTCAGTAAATCCATTCTGTCCATACCTGGTTTCCGTGGGACTCCAGCGGTTACAACTACAATATCTGATCCTTCCATTTTTGAGTAATCATTAGTACCTGAAACTTTAGTATCTGATCCCATTATGGGTGTAGCTTCCATCATATCGAGACCTTTTCCTGCAGGCATATCTTCAATAATATCTAGAAGTACGACTTCGTCAACTTTTTCATTTTTTACTAATGTACTTGCTGTGATTTCACCGACAAATCCAGCTCCAATTACAGTGATTTTTGACAATTTTATAACACCTTAGTA
>JAAFKL010000198.1 GCA_021399405.1 Candidatus Heimdallarchaeota archaeon
ATCATACTATCAACAACCGCACCTTGTCCAAATCCCCTGCCATCTGGGGGTGGATTAGATCCAAATGTCCAATTAGAATAAATATGGTTGATGTGGTTCCAAATACCAGCATTTACTTCTCTGGTTGCTAGATTCAATTGAGTCGATGGACCAATTAAGTCTAAATTGATAATTCTACCATTTGAAATCAAGTTTGAATTGGTTTCAATTAACCCACTAACACTATCAAAATCTTCCGTCACAGCATCTTCAAAGCTAATTCTATAGGAAAAATCCTCAGGTAGATTGGGACTATTTGATATTGTCACCCTGACATTATTTGAATTGACGAGATTTCCTTCAATTTCAATTTCAATTGAAGAAGATGAGAAAATTATGGTTTCCTGGCCTGATGATGGTGCTATATTAAAAATAAGGATGAACATTACAATAATAGTATTTAATCTAAGTGAACTCAAAATACCCTTCCAACGTTTTGATATTTTTTTATTAATTAAAATGTTACTCAATTCAAATTAACCTAATTGCCACAAGTAATAATTTATCTAATTTATCCATTTATTAAAATTGATTTTGACCTGATCTGTCATCTGTTTTTGGAACTCTTCATCAAAAACCCCAATATCAAATTGGTTTTCATAGTTTATAACAACCCATTTAGCAAATTCCAATGATGCCGATCTTATCCTAGCATCTTCGTTGGTACTCCATACCAATATTTGAATTTCTGTGCCAATGTTTGGGAATGGATATCTTGTAATTAAAATTTTATTTGTCCCTGAATCGATGGCTTTTAGATCCGGAGCACCTGTGATTTCTGAGATAATATTTTGAATTCCAACGAATGCACCCCCTGCCAAAATAATATCAACTTCCATTTCAGCTGTAAATTTATATTCGTATGGGGCGATACCAATGGAATGGAGTGTCATCAAAAAGATTGGATCCCCTTTTGATTCCAGTGTTTTACGCACAACAATGATTGTGACAATAACTGAAAAAACGATTAATAGAAATACTAGAAAAATCTGAAGAAAATCAATTCCTTTGTCTTCTTGAAATTCGACTACTGACATATCAATATTATGATTTACAAAATATCTCACTCCATTTAACTCCGTTCCAACAATTAAATCAGGGTAGCCATCATTGTTTATATCATTAACCAGTGGGGTGAGAAAATCATTCTGGAAAAGATAATCAATACTGAAAAATGGATTACCTTTGTTGGAAAAAGGGATCTGATCATAATTACTAAATCCTGTGTTTACATTGATCCCGTCATTTCTAAGATAAGATAATCCCAGATTTTCACTTCCAACAACAATATCGAAATCACCATCTGAATCTGGATCTACTATTGTTGGTGAAGCTCTAGAGCCAACTGAGAGCCTTAAGAAAATATCGCTATTTTTAGTCCATGTTATACCTTCGTCTGTCTCACTACGCAGGAAAGCGATCAGATTGCCATCCCCGTTACCAATTAATAAATCGGTTTGATTATCCCCATTTAAATCTAAACTAGTAGGTTTTGAATAACTATCAACTTTAACTCCAGAAATAAAAGAATTATTGAGTGGATAACCACCTATACCATTGGCTAGGTATAAATCTAAATTTCCACTTTCACTTCCCACAAGCAGGTCTAGAAATCCATCATTATTGATATCAACAGCATGTGGTGAAGCATGTGAATAAGATGTACTGAAAAAACTTGCTTCTGAAACTTCAAGATCAAATTTGGATGAATCTGAACCTATATTAGTAAAAACTTTCATTTGTCCACTCTCAACACCTACTACAAAATCTGAAATAGTAGAATCAAAAATAGGTAATAACGCTGGATGACTAAAGGTCTCATCATCTAACAGGGATGTATAATTAGATTGATCCCCACCCAATAATGTAAAAACACTTTCTTCCCAAAATTCAGTTTCTTCATTATCTTGTGCAGTAGGGTACAATATCAAGAGTTGAATGATTAGAATGAGCACAACAAGTGAAAAAAAGTTTCTCAATATTTCTTTGCTTGATTCATTATTAATTTAGATTTCTGAATTAGTTTGGTAGTTTACTCTCTTTTAGTAAATTCAAGTATCCATATATTATTCAGTGATTTTTGAAAATGATAAATCAGAGCGTTTGTTCAAAGTTTATATCCATCTGTTCTCCACAAAGGTTTTTCATTCATCAAAAAAAAATAATTAGTATGATGGATAGTCATTGGGATTGGATTACAGAAGAATTCAGAAATGTTTTGAAACAAAGTCATGAGTTCATCTATGATGAAATTATCCCTTTAGAAGGAGAATTACCGGCAAAATCTTTTCAAGAGTTACTTCCAGAGCTTGATAAGAAAAGACAGAAAGTCAAAGATCTTGGTTTGTGGATGCCACAGATATCAAAAGAGTATGGGGGTATGGGGCTAACTCTTAGAGAACATGGGTATTTATCCGAAGTTCTAGGTCGATCGTCATTAGGACATTATGTGTTTAATTGTCAAGCTCCTGATTCAGGAAATATGGAAATATTGATTGAACATGGTACAGAAGATCAAAAAGAAAAGTATCTAATCCCGTTACTCGAAGGAAAAACCCGAAGTTGCTTTTCCATGGTTGAACCTGATTCTCCAGGTTCTAATCCTACGTGGTTAACGACACAAGCAGTTAAAGAAAATAATATGTGGATTATTAATGGTAGGAAATGGTTTACGTCTTCGGCAGATGGTGCAGAATTTGCAATTTTAATGGCCGTTACAAATCCTGAAGCACCTAAATATAAACGAGCAAGTATGATTATTGTACCTACAGATACCCCGGGATTCAATAATATTCGTAATATATCGGTTATGGGGTCGAAGGGCTCAAGCTGGGCGAGTCATAGCGAAATCATCTATGATAATTGCAAAGTTCCAGTTGAATCATTACTCGGAATTGAAGGAGAAGGATTCACAATTGCTCAGAACCGATTAGGCCCTGGTCGAATTCATCACTGCATGAGATGGATCGGGATTGCTGAGCGTGCATTTGATATGATGTGTGAAAGAGCAGTCAACAGACATGTAACAGAAACCTCTCCGTTAGCAAGCCAACAAACCATCCAAAATTGGGCAGCCGAAAGTCGTGCAGAAATTAATGCTTCTCGTTTGATGGTGTTGGATGCTGCCCTAAAAATTGATAGATATGGGACTTATGCAGCACGAGACGAGATTTCTATAATCAAATTCTATGTTGCCAATATGCTTCAACGAGTTCTTGATAGAGCAATTCAGGTACATGGTGCATTAGGTATGACTGATCAAACCCCTCTTGCTTATTGGTATTCACATGAACGGGCTGCTAGAATTTACGATGGGCCTGATGAGGTACACAAAAGATCTGTATCTCGCAGAATATTTGCAAAATACAGGGGAGAATAACTAAATTTGGTAGATGATACAATAGACGTTCGTCAGGATGAGAAATTTGATAATAACAAATTAGCTAAATATTTGAAGGGAAAACTCCCCGGAACTCAAAATATAGATGATTTACAAGTAAGGCAATTTGGGGGTGGAGTAGCAAATCTTACATATCTATTGAAGTATAATGAATTTGAATATGTTTTACGAAGACCACCATTAGGTAAAATAGCAAAATCGTCTCATGATATGGGAAGAGAACATAGTGTTTTATCGGTGTTGTACAAATCTTTTTCCAAAGTTCCTCAGTCATACCATTTTTGTGATGACACTTCAGTTATTGGTGCTCCATTTTTTATTATGGAGAGGAAACAGGGAATCGTAATAAGAAAGGAATTTCCCAATCAGTACCAAAATCATCAAAATGCTGCAAGAGAGCTAAGTGAGGCTCTTATTGACGCATTGGTAGATCTTCATCAAGTGGATTATAAGAAATTGGGTCTTGAAGAGCTTGGAAGGCCAGAAGGTTTCATAAGTAGACAGATTGAAGGATGGTATAAACGTTGGAAGCGAGCAAAAATTGAAGATAATCAATTAATGGATGCAACGTATCAATGGTTACGAGAAAATATCCCACAAGTTTCTCGATTTTCACTATTGCATAACGACTACAAACTTGATAACATGATGTTCAATCCTGAGGATCCTTCAGATATAGTTTCAATTTTTGATTGGGATATGTGTACTTTAGGAGATTCATTTTCCGATTTAGGTGGTCTTCTTGCATATTGGACTGAAATTTCGGATCCGATACATTTCAAGGCAATTGCAATGATGCCAACTGGTGATCACGGATTCCTCACTCGTCAAGAATTGGTAAAGAGATACGAAGAAAAATCAGGATTTAAAATCGAGAATATTAATTTCTATCATGCTCTTGGATTATTTCGTCTCGTAGTTATAGTTGCACAAATTTACATTCGATTTGTTAATAAACAGACTGAAGATACTAGATTTGGTGAACTTGGAAAACTTATTCCTCTAATAATTAGAGCAGCTCACGAAATTACTCAGAAAGATAATTGAATTTCTAATAAATCTGGAATTGGTTGTAGTTTGGAAAGATTGTGAAATCAATTTTGATTGAAGATTCATATTTGGGAAATAATATTACACTTGTAAAACAAAACAATTTTGTTCATACTAACTCTGATTCAATATAAGATTGAGTAAGAGTATCTCTTTAATTGATAATCATATCGTATATCGATTTTCTAGTTTTATAATTTATTTTTATTTTGTATTTACTCACCTTACATCTGTATCATCAGATGCAAATCCTATACTTCCTAACCTCATTAGCCTAATTTTACTTTCAGCGAGTATGTTCCTATTGACACTGATATCTCAGATTATAGAACCTGTAAAACAAAACAATAAATGGCTAATTCAAAGATTATTACTCTCCGCGATTCCCCCTTTGCTCGGGTTGATTCTCTCCATCAGATTCTTTAAAGAAGAAAAAATAAAACAACGAGATCAACTTTTTCTAATTATGTCCATTGTAATGATAATAATCATGAGTTTTCTTAGCTTAGCTTATGGATTGTTACTTCTGCTTCTTTATGTTGGAAGTACTATATCTGGGCTGAGTGTATATTTTCTGAGCGTTGGAATATGGGCGTTAATAGGAATAACTTTGGCAGATAGTGGATTTTTTTATACATCTGAAATCAAATTTACTGTTGAAAATGATCTCTCAAAACAGGAAAATTTTACCCAGCGATCATCAATATTTATCTCAAAAGTACTTTCTACATCAAAAAATCGATTTATTTTTCTAGTAATTTCTTATTTACTGTCGGCATTGGCAATATTACTAATTGGGTTGATGGGGAATAACCCCATATCAATTTGATAAATTGGTCAATTCACCTATCTTATTACGAAACTATCGGAAATTTAAATATATAGAAGATGCAGGAGATAGAGCCTTTAATACTCCCCACGATTAGTTTATACTATTTACGATTAGCAAAAAGATTGATTATTATAGGATACATGATGGGTATTTATTACGGTTGCCCCATGTGTGGTAGATTTAGTTACTTCATAGGAAGCGATGTATTAAAGGAATATTTCGGGATATCAAAATTAAGTCATAATATTGAACCAAGATATAATATCGCACCAAATGACGAAGTGTATGTGGTGGTATCCGAAAACCAAAATCAACTTAAACTTATGAAATGGGGATTATTGCCACATTGGTCTCCAGAAAAAACGTCGTCGAAAAAAATGATAAATGCTAGATCAGAAACCATTTGGCAAAAAGGGGCATTCAAACATTCAATTGCTAAAAAAAGATGTGTGATCCCTGCATCTGGATTTTATGAGTGGAAAGAAGATAAGGGTAAAAAAATACCGTATTTTTTCTATTTGGAAGATCAAGATGTTATGCCTCTTGGAGGAATATATGACACGTGGTATTCAGATTTTGGTTATACAATTACTTCTTTCTCAATAATTACCACCGAAGCAAATTCAGTAGTTGAAAATATTCATAATCGCATGCCTTTAATTTTGAATCAAAAAAATATTGAAAAATGGTTAGATCCCACGATTAATGAGAAAATGACAAATGCACTAATGAAACCTTACGAAGGCCATCTTAGTCAATATACGGTATCGTCATACGTTAATAGTCCAAAAAACAAATCAGAAGAATGTATTTCAAAGTATGAATATAAAGATGAATTCGAATCCCTAGATGATTATTTTTGAACCTTTAGATTGATTTAAGCACTTTTCTTTTTGCAATAATTAGTGTGATGAATAGTGAATTTAGTACCACAAAATAGTTCATGAAAGGCGAATCATCCTTTTTGGAAGTAGCGAGGAGGAGTATGGTGATTTTTGTGGCTACTGATTTTTCATTTTCTGCCAAATCAATTAATGTTAGTGTAATAATATGATCACCCTGAGCCAAATTATCAGTTTCAAGAGTATATGAAATATCTTCATTGTTCCAATCACCAGATTCTAAATCAATACCGTCATCCAGAGTTATTTCATATGAGCTAGGAAAGTTAGAGAAAATTGCATCCCACATGAGAGGAATATCATTCCCAACATCAACAGCTAATGCAGGTACTGGAACAGCCGTGGTTGTTGGCACAATACGGTCCAATCTATTGAACCCCCAATTAAACGGTACACGAAGTTCCCACACTTTTTCACCTAATGGATTAATTTCAATAGCTGCCCCTCCAAATGACTCATGGGATGGAGAGCTTTGATTACCATGTACTGTGGATCCAAAAGTTGTAAGGTAATTCCCGTTCGATAATTTAGCAGCACCACCCCAAAATTCACTAGAATAGCTCGTTGCTCCAAGCCATCTGAATGTTTCTTCGATTGTCATATTAACTGGATTAATCTTAACTTTAACAATACTTGATTGGGTAAAATTACCTATAGGATCTGTTATGTTGTGATAATCATTGTCAAACATCAAGAATTCATCATTCCCGATTGGATTTAGATCATGAGAGTTATACCATAAGCTTTGAGTTTCACTGCCATTTGCTTTGTGTAGCTTGAAATCAGTGTTTTGACCTGCTATCCAGATCAATTCTTTATTGAAATAATTGAATTTAATGAATTGATTGAGATGTTGTAAGTTAACATATACAAAGCGGTTTTCAGTATCCCAATAGATATTATTTGCGTGTATAGGATCGGTATAATTTATTCCTTCAAAATTTAATTTATCCATCGTTGCATTTATAGTGACGTTAACTGATATAATGGTAGTTATATTTGTAGTAGCATTGTAAGTTGTGTTTATTATTGTTTTATTAACAGGTGGGTTAAGCATTTCAAAATTATCAAAGTAAGTTGCTATATTCACGAATTCACTCAAATCCCAGCTCCAAATTAAATCACCCCTTAGTGAATATTCCCTCACTCGATCAACTACCATGTTTTCAAGCTCCCCAGTACTATTTAGCATATCTTTGACAAATCTCTCAAGTATCATGAAGCTTCTTGTTTCAGGATTATATTGAAGACCATCATGGAAATTCACTGCAAAATTAAATTGCTTTGTAACATTAGTCACCACATTCCAAAACATAGGTTGGTCTTTATAATTTGTAAGGATTGTAGTTTCATTAATCCAATATAAATTTGAGAAGCTAAGACCAGCATTATCAAACAATGGTGCAGTTACTATCTTTCCTTCCATATTTGTTATCATCAGATAACTACTATTGACTCCGAGGGGGTTTTTGGGTTCAACTTCAACCAAGCCAAACATGTTTAAACCATTCAAATATTCATCATCATCAACATTAGAGATCGAGATTTGACTTTCCAAAAAATCAGAATCTGGGGTTGAACTAAGATCAACATTTAATGCCAAGTCTCCGTTCCCAATAGTGGGTGCAATATTCCCCAACATTAGAATAATAAGAATGTTAAATACGATGAGTTTTCTGATAATGATTGTGAACTCCATTTGTATCAAATAGTTTCACAAGTCTTAATATATAATCGTGTTGAAAATTGAAAATTAGTAAAAATTATTATTATCATTTGATTTGGTAGGGAAAAGACAAATTAAATTCAGTAAAGAATAATTAAAACCATTCATCCAATGATTTCTGACCGGTCATTAAAGCCGTCCGATCTAATAAATCAAATGTGTGTCCAGCTAGTGCCTTTGTATCAATTCCAAACAAATAAATTCCATTTCGAACGACAATAATTGAGCCTTTTACAGCGTCAATAATACCTCCAAATTCAACTGTTGGCTTGATATCAACTAATTGAATTGGCCTATCAGGATTCACATTTCCGTAAAATTCAGTTAAATCTATGACTTCAGATGTTTCACTAATTTCTTTCTCAATCTCTTGATAACCAATTTCAATCATCTTTTTAATGTCGCTAAGTTTATCCTCAATTTCACCAATTGCAAAATCAGATTGCATGGGCTGAAAATCCCTTATTTTGGCAGTGTTTCGAACTTGAAGTTTAAGATTAAGCTCTTTTGAAATTTGTTGTTCGAGTCTTCTAGCCTCTAATCCAGGTAATTTAATTAATTCGATGCCATAATCACTTCCTTGTTCAAGCCATCTACGTTGAACACTCAAAGATACTCCAACTTTAAGTTGCCCACCTAGATGAGTAAGATAAACAGATGTTCGAGCCCCTTGACAGTGGTCAAAAGCTTCTTGTGAAGATGGGTTACATTCTTTGCCAAAACAAATTTGCCGGCACGAAAAATATGATGATGAACGACAATCCAAGCATTGAAAGTACTCCGAAGTAATAGGTCTTTCTTGTTGTACTCCGGCTTTTTTGTATGGTTTGTTCAATCTGTTTTGATTTGCAATACATGTAATCCAACCCAATCCAGCTATCTCTGTGCCTATACATAGCTTCCTTTGTCGGATTTTAATATTAAATTCATCTCCAACTACAAGAGGCATTTCGGAGAATTGTTGATTCTTGGTTGGGACAATCCGAATCATTGGATGAACTGGGTTTTGATTCCAAACTAGTTTAACGAATATATACACCATCGAATTACCAGTTCCAGTAGATTTATCTCTCAAATTGTTTCTTTTACCTTTTGCCGTAGTTTGATATTAATTTGAACAGAGATAGTGAATCAACTTATAATAACAAATTGGTTTTATGAAGGTCTTGCATTGCTTTCCCATGAGTCGATTTTTCCGTTAATTACTTCAATAGCATTGCTTGTTATTTTTTTTATTTCTGCATTTTGGTCGTTATGCAGTATTTTTTCTAACCTCGGAAGGGTGCTCTTTATTTTAAGAGATCCTAGTGCTTCAATTGCAGTTTTCCGTACAAGGTCGTCTTTATCAATTTCTGCAATTTTCATAATCACATCAATGATTGATTGATCTGCAATCCAAAGTAAGCTTTGTATTGCGGAAACTCGGGCATAAGAATATTCATCATTTTCTAGTGTGTTTACCAAATGTGGAATAACTCTTATGTCTCGAATACGACCTAGTTTGATTGCTGCTTTTTTTCTTGTTTCAGGGTGTCCCCACTTTAATTCGTCAACAAGATCATCAATCTCCTTAGTTATAGCAGTCATGATCCTTATATGATAAAATATCAACCTCCAATATAACTATTTGCAGATATTGATATGAAGAAGGTAAACTTAACATTAAGAAATTCAAATTTAACAAGCTGAAACTCGATCGATCGATCGATCTCGATCGATTAATTTAAGAAACGCTGGACAATAATTAGTGTGAAGCTTTATATGAAGAATCCGTTAATCGAAATTGTTGAAGAAAATCAAGATAAATTCTTTGCATTGTTTTCCCAGTCTGGTGGAAGGTTAAGCTTCGAAGAGAGACAGGGAGAAAAAGGCGATTTTCTAGAAGTTAAGGTTTTAAATGAAGAAGCCAAACTTGCTGGAGTTGTATGGTTTTTTGGAAAACGAAGAGCCTATATTGAAGATATTAGATTAATGGTATCGAGAAAAGAAAGTCAACGAATTGATATGGTTCTTCTTGCGGGAGAAGGAACTACTAGTGCTGGTAAAAAGGAACTTAAAGAGGCAAAAATAAAATTACTTAAAGATCTAGAACTCTTGAAAGCCTCAACTCCCAAAAAGAAGAAAACAAAGGTTGGTAAGCAGAAGCAAGAAAAGGTTTCAATTGATGATGATGTTGTTATAACTGAAAGTCATGAATCACCACTAATTAGCCTCGCTCAAACCATGATCCAAAGAAGAGAACCCGACATTATAAAAATCAGGGAAGTTAAAGGCTCGGATATCGAAATATTAGAAGCAAGGGGATACACATCCAATAATGATGTATTAGCAATTTATCGGACTGTGAACACCGCATCAATTGGTGTTAAAGTTATCAGATCGTTCTACAACTCCATTGCTGATGAAGTTTCACATAATGTTCCAATTGCAATTATTGCACCAGATAAGTTCACTTCATCCGCCAAAAAAGAAGCAAGTGAACTGAATATCAATCTCATTTCAGAACGAGAAGAAAGAGAGACCAAAGGATCAGAAGAACAACAATTACTCAATAGCAGACTTAAAGCGGGTGCAATTGAGATTATTGAACAAAGAGGATATAAAATAATTAAGAAGACCTCCTCAAAATTTATGAAACTCCTTGCAGGGAGTGAGAGTTTAGGAACTTACATTGTTGCAGATGATGGAACAGATGGTACACTTCTTGTTTTATTACCTGCAGAAGAAGTTGTACGTGTAGCTACAGTTAGAGAATTCAAAAAACAAATGGATACGATGAATATTAATGAAGGTATGTTAATTCCATTGAAACGATTTACATACACTGCAGAAAGAGAAGCTAAAGATAGCAAAATTACTGCATTAAAGAAAAATCATCCTGTGTTCAATATTTTCAGCCACGAGCTAGTCCCAGAACACACCAAAATGAATTTTGAAGATGTAGATGAAATGTTAGCGAAGTATCATTCTCAAATTGCCCAACTACCAAAGATATACGAGGACGATCCCGGTGTTGTCGCAGTAAATGGAAAAATTGGAGATGTCATCAGGATAAAACGATCTGCAGATACAGAAAACTTCAGACTTGTAATACCAAGACCAGATAGTGGATTGACAGAATCAACTGCTATTCTTGATATGGTTGAAGAAGCAAAATTACGTAAGAAGAAAACAATCAAGATTACAGCTAAGAAAACTGCAAAGAAGGCTCCTGCCAAGAAAACTCCTGCTAAGAAAACTCCTGCCAAGAAAGCAACTGCCAAGAAAGCAACTGCCAAGAAGGCCCCTGCAAAAAAGAAAACAACCAAGAAAGCTGTGAAGAAAACAACTAAAAAAGCTTCCAAAAAAACAACTAAAAAGGCTACAAAGAAATAATTAGCTAGATATCTATTTAGATAATTCTAGTTATTCAGATTTAGTTAGAAATTCATAAGAAAAAATACAGTTTTATCAGATTATTTTTGAATTTCAAATAACGAAATCGATTAATGAAATTTAATTCTAGAAGGTCACCCGTATATGGCAGAAGAGGCATTGTTTCAACCAGTCAACCACTAGCTGCTGAAGCAGGTATGCGAATACTACAAAAAGGAGGTAACGCAGCTGATGCTGCAGTCGCAACCGCTGCTGCATTGAACGTTACTGAACCTACTTCTACAGGAATAGGAGGGGATATGTTTGCTTTGTTCTATAATTCTAAAAAGCAAAAAGTTTTCGGATTAAATGGAAGTGGGAGAACACCACGTAATTTAACATTGGAAAAAATAAATGATGATGGATTCGAGAATGAATTGCCACCTTATCATCCCCATACAATTACTGTTCCGGGTGCTGCTGCAGGGTGGGTAGATACAATTGAAAAATTTGGTCTACTCTCGATAAATGAAGTGCTGCAACCAGCAATCGAATTAGCAAGGGATGGATTTCCAGTTTCAGATATCACTGCTAGACATTGGGGGTTGGGTAAATCTCGATTAGATACAGGACCTAATGCTCATGAAATGCTATTAAACGGAAATGCACCTATTATAGGAGATATGATGAAAAATCAAACTTTAGCCGACACTTTTGAAACATTAGGAAAATACGGTAAAAGTGGATATTACGAGGGTAAAATTGCTGAATCAATAGTTGAGATTATTACTTCTAAAGGTGGTGTAATGACATTAGATGATCTTAAATCACATAAATCAACATTTGAAGACCCCATATCTGTTAATTATAAAGGAATTGATGTTTATGAAATCCCACCAAATGGTCAAGGAATTACAGCTTTGATTGCATTGAATATTTTAGAAGAGTTAGAATTGGATAAAAATCCATTATCAACCTCATATCTACACACATTAATTGAAGTAATGCGTATTGCATTTGCAGATACACGCTGGTATGTAACCGATCCAAGTATGGTTGATGTACCTATAACTGGATTGCTTGATAAAAATTATGCAAAAGAAAGAGCCAAACTTTTGGATTCAAGAAAAGCTACATTGGACATTCAGAGGGGATCTCCTCTTTCATCATCAGGAACTGTTTATTTATCTGTTGTTGATAATGATGGTAATGCATGTTCCTTCATCAACTCTAATTATATGGGATTCGGAACAGGATTAATCCCAAAGGGTTGTGGTTTCACCTTACAAAATCGAGGACATC
>JAAFKL010000199.1 GCA_021399405.1 Candidatus Heimdallarchaeota archaeon
AGTTTTACCCAATAAAGGTTCTGTTGAAATAGGTTCTGTTCCATTGGAACGGTGCGTCCTTCTGCTTCTCTTCTTACTAGTTTTTGCAAAGTCAGTTCTTCCGTGATTTTTAACCACTGAGTGATCATTTTCAAAGAACTCATTCAGAGATGAATGAGTACTCTGAGTCCCAGCGTTCCCGTTATTTGTTTTACTAAATAACAGGGTAGGACTGCCATTATGGCTTTTCGGTACGCTTCTCACTTTTCCGTACTTCTTCTTAGAAGAAGAAATGACAGGTAGATACTTACCTAGTCCTCTTACTCCTCTATTACTTAAGGATGTAAGTTTAAATGTTGTAACTAATCTTTTGGCAATGTTAATTGCTCCGTTTACATCAGCATTGTATTTCCAACCACATTTTTTGTTTATGCATTGGAATAAATTCTGATGAATTCTGTTACCTCTGGTGTTACATTTCCAGCAGGTTTTTGATGTCCAGGCTTCAGAAATCACTAATACTCGTTTTCTTAATCCAAGTTTAGCCATTTTTAATTCAATCATATTGGTAATTCGATAGAATGTCCATCGATTAACCAATCGTCTGAGATACTTGTTTCCATTACCCCTACGAGCTCGGTTTCTAATTCCCTTGAGCTTTCCAATTGATACATAAATATCATAATCTTTGGATATTTCCTCTATATACTTGTTAAACTCTACTGCTAATTTTCTATCAGCATCAATTGATAACTTCTTTCTTTTATTCTTCATCTCTCTTAATTTCTTGTATATACTATCAGTATTGTATAATTTTTGAGGACTGAGTAAAAGGCCCATAGTTACCAGAGAATCGCTTAATTTGTATATTGATTTGCGGATTTTCTTTAACTCTTGTTCTTCATCATCTGACAAATTCTTTCTGATTTTATTAATGTCAAATATTGTTTTGATAACCTTGAGTTTGCCTTCTAAATAAAGCAATAGTGGAATTCTATTATTATGAATTATCTCAGCTTTCAATTTAAGATCAAATGAAGATAAATTGTCAAATTTGAACACATTTCTTATCTGAATTAATTTGTCATTGATTACATTCAATTGGTGCAATGACATTTTGTTAATATGTAGATTGAATGTATTTGGTTGAAGTTTGATAATTAATTTGTTTCTGCGATCAACATAAGTATTAACAAAATTATCAAATTTTCGTATCTCAGAAGATCTTTGCAATTGTTTCAAAGTATTTTCCGTTTTTCGAATAGAATTTTTGATACTTTGATCAACTTTGAATGTTTTGTAGTCAACTACCCCTTTACCTGTTAACAAAGCAGAGGTTATATCGATATTTATACCGAGATCAACGCCAATGACTCCAACAGGTTTGGTTTTGATGCCACATTTCAACTTCTTAGGTAATTGATCTACCTCATGAAGGATTGAAAATTTAATCGATAATTGATTCTCACCAATATGATTATTATTTGCGACAATTTGAATAGTTCTGAGTTTGCCCAAATCCATCAGTTCTAAATGATATTGGCTTAATTTGAGAGGAATATTCATCCAATCATGGCGAGTTACATTTTTTCCAACCTTGATCATTTTTGGATAACTATCCATACTATCCATAATGGTTATAGTACGTTTTTTTGTATCAAATTTCCAACGTCGTGAGTTGATCTGTCTTCCAGTCAGATTGCTAATTTTTGGAAAACCAGTATTATCATCGTCTTTGGATAGTTCAAGATAACTTTTGTACAAACCTAATGCTCCGTCTCTACATTCCAATAATTCGTTATGTGAAATCCTTGGAAATCTGTTTTTCAAATCGTGCTGAGGTTTTCTACCGTGACGCGTTGAAAGCGTTAATTCATCCAATTTACCTGAGTATTGACCTTTCTTAAATTGCAATAGATATTTTTGATGATATTGAATAATGCCTAGATATTTGTTAATTATGTGAGTATCTCTCTTGACTATTTGTGTTAATCTTCTCAGCTCATATTCGCCTACGATAGAATAATCTATAGGGACTGTAACTGAAGTGATTACACCTTTCTTAGCCATGAGACTTTACTCCTAAATATTTTTTAATACTATGATCAAAATCATTGTTGCAAATGAACCATTGCAATAATATTCATTTACTTCTGTCCGTTTCCAATCAAATATTCTCTTACCATACTCCGTAGGTGCGAATGGTTTTCCTCTCAAAGGATCTCCGTATTTAACCCTGAGTTGATGAAATTCGATCCGAGTGAGTTGCATTTCCTGTAATTATTCTGTAAGAAATCCCATACATAATACCAGTATGAGTGGATTTAATTGATTTATGCAGAGAGATTCTCGAAAGTAAGGTTGTAAGTTTAGAATCAGCTGATTTTAAATGGGTTCTGCTAGAATCAGAATGTAAAACTAGATGCTGAAAGACATTGAATTAGTAGAAAATTTACCCGAAAGTAATTGAAAAATGTAATTTAGAATTGGCGCGCTCTATCGATCGATTAACGGTTACATCATGTCAAATTATAGAAGAAACTTCAAGTAATTTTAAACTCAATTTGGATTAATGGTTAATTCTCTTCAACTTGAATTTATTAAACAAATATATAGTGTTAATATTCGTAATGAAAGAGATGCAAAGATCACTGATTTCCAAATATCAATTAGTGAAGATCTGATGTTGAGTATGTTAGATGAACTTCAACAACTTAAATTGATTGACAACATATCTGTTAAAGAAGAAATTTACTATCGGTTGACTAAATTAGGGAGAACTAAAATCAAGGTTGTATTAACTGGAGGGGCCTATGATTTACTTCACACAGGGCACATAACCACCTTAAAGGAAGCAGCAAAATATGGTGATTTCTTGTTAGTAGTTGTGGCAAAAGATTCAACTGTTGAAGGTCATAAACGGAAACCAATCCATAGTGAAAAACAAAGAATGGATATGTTAAACGAGTTAACAATTGTGGATCTAGCAGTTATTGGAGACCGGACAGATCATATGGCTATCGTAAGGAAAGCATTGCCCGATATTATCGCTATTGGATCTGATCAAGACCACCGAATTAAATTATTACAAAATCAACTTGAAGAACAGGGATATGGTAAGGCGGCTCTAATTAGATTAACTTCGAATCTTGAGGGATTATCAACAACTGAAGTAATTACTGAGATTCTAGAAAGATTTGTTTAGTATTTACTTAAATTCACGATTCTTACATTTTTTTCGTGATCTCAAGGTCTAATCGACTATCATTTTCCAAATTTAGTTTCTCACGTAGGAAATATTGACTAACAACTTCTAGAATATCGGTTCGATGCGTAGTCAACAATGGTCGGACTCCAATACACATTACTTGCGATCCATCAATTTCGACATAAAAGTGATTTACTACAATACCCCCCGTACTCTTACTATCAGTAACTAAGTTATCAAATTTTGTTCCGATCTCAAAATAACGATTTACTAAATCAACAAATTCTGTATCAAGTTTTATGTTTAATGTACCAGGATATGGTTTTGATTCCAATAATCCGGAAAAAATATTAGAATATACAGGCATTGCAATAAACTTACTTCCCCTACCCGTACCAGTCACTATTTTACCTGATATCTTAAACAATTTAATTTCCCTCAGATTTGTTCATTATTTCGGTATACTTAAGTGACGCATTAGCAATATCACTTTCTGTTTTTTCGGTAAGCGCTCTAACAATATCAATCTTCCTGCGAAGATTAGGGATCAATGATTTTGAAAATATTTGACCACGCAATGCAGAAGAAAGCTCACTTAAAATGTTATAATATTTCTTAGCTGATTTAAAATCTTGATCAATTAAGTGTCTCAATATTATTCTGCGGATCTCTCCGATGACATCTGCAATTGAGGTTAGCCAGATCCATGGTGGAACGTTTATTTCATTTGGTAAAACAAATTTGTCATTGTAAATAATATTGTAGAGGACTATGAATTCAGAATACTCTTCAAGATCTGAACCAACTGTATTCCAAGTTACTAGTGGTAATAAATCCGACATATAACTATTAATTTCATCTACTAAGTCAGTAAGTTTATCCAGCAAATGTTCAGGTTTACGCCCCTGAATTATTAATGTTATACCTTGTCCTGACATGCGATTTAGTGTTCGTGACGTTCTTATCAATTTGTCTCGTTTTGTGTCCAACTTCTCGAGTTCTTCCCCTATTGTTGTAATATGTCGAATTAAATCCATCGCAAGTAAGTCCAAAGAACTATTATTATTAATTTGCTTATTCACTACTTAAGAAATAGATAGATATTATGTAGAAAAAATTTGTAAAATTTTTATATTATTATGTAATTATTACTATTATTTTTATAGTTTTAAAATTAATAAACCAAAAAAAAGGATTGGTCACAAGGACCAATCCAGAGTTTAATTAGTCAGTAGTGACAAATTAGGCTCTTCTTCGGTATGTAGCAATTAATGCTGTGAAGAAGAAAGCAGAGACGACTGCAAAGGTGTTGACGGGTAAACCATCATCCTCTGATGTATCTAGCTTGGTGTCATCAACAGAGACAGTGTTCTTTGTGAAACCATCTCTCTTAACTAAATCCCATTCTTGTGAACTTACACTGATTAATAGTGAATCAATTCCATCCAAATCACTTGCAAATCCCCAGTGGGATTGTGGGTAAAGAATAGGTAAGACTGGTACCCATTTGTAGAGCTCAGCTTGAATAGCTTTTGCTGCAACAAGTCGGTCATCGAAGTCTAGTGTGCTTAGATAAGTTCTGACAAGTGGACCAATGTCTGTCATGGTTTCTTCTAAATCGAAATTATAGAAGTTACCACAATCACCAGTATCACATCTACCAGAGGAATCATATAATCCTGTTGGGTTCCAATCAAGGGCCCATCCGTATCCTACAAAGAATACATCGAAAC
>JAAFKL010000200.1 GCA_021399405.1 Candidatus Heimdallarchaeota archaeon
ATTAATTTATCAGTTACCCCACCGATTGCAGACAGAACAATAATTATATGTTTGTCCTTTAATTGCTGTGATAAGCTCAAAATAAGATCTGCAACATGAATAATGCATTTTTGATCCTTGATACTTGATCCTCCAAATTTGTGGACTATCCAATTCATATGCACGAAACTTTATTTCTACATTAATAACCATAACGAAATTAAAACGAATGAATCATTAATTCTTCATGACATAAATTCGAAGATATATTCATCCCATTTAGAGCGTTTATTCTCTTCAAGGCAATCATTTAATTGTATGCAAACATTGTTGAATTGGAATGAAGTATGAAATTAAAAAGTACAGAGAGGAATATATAGATGAACAAGTGAGAATAGGTTCCTCGATATATAACAAATGGCCCATGGGGGGTCAAACCAAGAAGGATCAACTCCTCAAGGCCTACAATGCTGATGATTTTGATCCTGATACTCGCCTTTACGCATTCAATGAAGGAGGCATGGTAGGATTCATCACTGGTGCCTTGATCACAGATGATACTGCTTTGCTCAAAGCTCACTTTGAGCCTCCTTATGTATTGGAAAAACATCGGGAGGTTGAAAACTTGCTCATAGACAACTTACTCGAGGTGATGAGAAGAAAAAGTGTAAAAGAGCTTATTACCCGCGCAGGATCCTATTGGGGTAGATCTAGTGATCTAGTAGTAAATTACGATTTTACTTATGATAAGGACATTGTTAGGAGGGGTGAGATTTATTTTGATAAAATTCAAGTATTACTGAAAGAACCTGTGGAAGCTGAAAATTACAGTTTTGAAAAACACAACGAAAAACTGGAGAAACTGATAATTGAGGAATTCAAAATGACCCCAGAAAGAGCAAAAAATATGGTGGAGCTATCAAAGGATATTGAGATAGGAAAAGCATTACTTAACCCCTGGGATATAGCATACCATTACGTTAGTAATCTTGTGATTGTGCGTGGTGAAAAGATAGTTGGAAGAGCAGTGGTAATTCACAATGATAATTTTGGCAAGAAATCCAGTATTCTTATGAGTTTATGGTCTAAGGATGAAGATGAACATCTTGAAGGTCAATTACTTTCTCAAATAAGGGATGATTGTGAATCTATGGGTTATTATTACTTAATTATACATACAGGACCCTGGGGACAACCAAATACCGTAGAAAAGAAATGGGAAAATAGAGGAATTATTTTCACCAGAGAATTGGCTTATTACACCAAGTCTATCTAAGATGAAAATTTGTGGATACTTCAATTGATGGGTTATCTTCTCAATTTATCTTGCAATAATCCTATTTTTTCTTTCGGTATATCCTATGCTTGCTTGAGTATGTTTCAATATTTTGAATTTGCTCATTCTTGAATACACTTTCTGTTCGTCCAAGGACAATAAAACCACCGGGTCGCAGTGCATCCAAGAATCCATTGATAATCTTAATCTGGGCTGCCTTTTCTATGTATATAAGCACATTCCTGCAGAAAATGACATCTAAATTCTTGGGATACCGATCCTTTAGGAGATCAAGCTTATAGAATTTTACTTTAGATCTGAAAGCCCTCTTTACCTGTACAGTATTTTTATCTATGAGATCAAAGTATAGTGTTTTTTCCAAATGATTAAGTTCTCCTAGATATGCATTGTCATACAATGCTCCCCTCCCCATTTCCAATAACTCAGATTTGATATCAGTAGCCTGAACACTGTAAGAGGCATTAACATAGTCCATTAAAAAGGCAATACTATAGGGTTCTGCTCCTACTGCACATCCAGCAGACCATATCTGAATATTTTTACCTTCCCTCTCCCGAGCAACCATGGGTAGAACTTCTTGCTTAATGAAATCAAATGTATCTCTATTACGGTAAAAACGAGTGACATTGATTGATAGGGATTTCTTAATAATATCAATTTCACTAGGATTCGCTAGCAAGAATTTGTGGTATTCCTTGTAAGTCCCCAGCTTAGAACGTACCACACGGGCTCTAATTCTTCTCACAATATAGTTCTTCTTATAATCTTGTACCCTGATACCTTTGTCAGCAAGGTAGCGGATAATCTGATCAGCATTCTTAGGATCTGCAATCATACTCCTTGGAATACCTTCTGGTTTGATGAGCTTTTCTTTTAATCTACCTGTTCCTTTTTTGACTATATTTGTGTATTTCTCAATTCTTTTCCTCTGGATGTCCTTACGACTGAAAAGGGTGGAACCCCTGGCAACTTTTCTATTTTTATCCCTGTCTTTACTCATTAGCTCAACCCAAGTATCTAAGGGAACAGTAAGCAATTTTGCATTAAATAAGTATCTAATCGACTCGGATTTATTATTACTAATACAACTCCTTTATTATCAACCATTGAATATGTTTAAATTCTATATAATGTAAATTATTTCACACACATGTGCAGGAATAATTTGAGATCACAATCATAAACCAGTTATTAATATTCGGGGATTTGAAATGTTTTTGATGAATATTCACAATCCAAGCCATCACCTAAGCGATGGATTTGCGTATGCATAAAACTCATTTGTGCATAAAAAACCAAAAAAATTGTAATATTTCGAATTGATGTTTATATTTTTTACTACTTCTATCAATAGTATTGTTTCAATAGTATAATCCTTTTAATTAATTTCTTTGCCAAAGTCTTGTATGAAATCCAGCCTTGAAATTGCGCAAGAAGCGACTTTGAAACCCATTGTGGAGATAGCAGCCAAATTGGGGCTCACAGAGGACGATATCGAACTCTACGGGGGTAAAACTATCGCCAAGATTGCTCTCACAAAGGAGAGAGAAGCAGAGATCAAAAAACAGCCCAAGGGTAGGTATATCCTGATCACAGCAATCTCACCCACGCCAGCAGGAGAGGGAAAGACCACCACCGCAATTGGTCTGACACAGGGATTCCAAAAGATTGGTAAGAATGCAGTGGTGACCCTGAGACAACCATCACTGGGACCTGTTTTTGGTATCAAGGGTGGTGCGGCAGGTGCTGGACTGGCTCAAGTGTTACCCATGGAGGAAATAAACCTAGGCTTCACAGGTGATTTCGCTAAAATAGAGTCCGCTCATAATCTTCTTTCTGCACTTCTTGACAATCACATATTCAGGAAAAACAAGTTGGATATTGATTTGACCTCCATTCA
>JAAFKL010000019.1 GCA_021399405.1 Candidatus Heimdallarchaeota archaeon
CCTGATCCTCATATCATTGATGATGGAACAGTAAATTTTGAAAATCTTCCAGCTTCTATCGAATTTGATAATGTTACATTTAGCTATCCAAAAACTAAGGCCCCAGCATTGGATGGAGTTTCATTTAAAATAGAGGATTCTCAGACTTTAGCTATTGTCGGAAGTCCTGGGTCTGGTAAATCTACCTTGACAAAATTAATTCAACGGCTTTATTTACCTCAACAGGGAGAGGTCCGAGTTGGAAACAATCCAATTACAGTTTATACAAATGAGTCGTTACGCGAAAACATTGCCACTGTTGAGCAGGAGGTATTCTTGTTTAATGATACTGTCCAAGAAAACATTGGATTTGGAAAACCAGGTACTCCAATAGATGATATAATGGATGTTGCAACAATTGCACAATCACATGCTTTTATCGAACGATTCGAAGAAGGCTACCAGACAATAATTGGTGAAGATGGAGTACGTTTATCGGGTGGTCAAGCGCAAAGAATAGCCATTGCAAGGGCGATCCTAATGAGGCCTACGATTCTCATATTTGATGATGGAGCCAGTGCATTGGATTCTAAAACAGAAGCAGAAATACAAAATGCTATTTCTGATATACTAAGGACCCGAACAACAATAATTACTACGCATCGATTAGCAATTATTGCAAAAGCAGATCAAATTCTAATACTCGAAAAAGGTAAAATGGTCGGTTTTGGACCCCATGAGGATTTAATACAAAGTAATACCTTCTACAGAAACCTGTTTGAGAAGCACTTTGAATTACCCCCACTAATTCCAAGAGGTGATTAATTGGCAGTAGCAACAGATTCTCAAACAGATAGAAAATTTAGCGATCGTGAGTTACTCTCAATTTTTTGGAGCTACATTAAACGACACCGTGGCTTGTTCAATTTGGTTGTTTTTGCGTTAATTCTTAATGTATCCTTGGCACTTACTTCACCATTAATTTTTAATTTTGTTTTGGAAGGAATTGAAAAGGGTACAGATCTAAAAAGCACCATATTAATCTATGCTATTGGAGGATATGTCATATTCAGCGTATTAAGCTGGTTTTTAAGGGCAATCCAATTTATGTCGGTTGCCAAATTGAATGCTCGGGTAGTTGGTGATATACGTGTAGATGCCTATTCTTCAGTGTTAGAAAATGATATCTCATTTTTTGATAAACGAAAATCTGGTGAACTAACCAGTCGATTAATTAACGACACAAAGGAGCTTCATGAATCAGGACGAGAATTGGCTTGGTTTTTCACCAGTCTGTTTAGAATTTCACTCACTTTGGCAATTTTCTTTTATTTTTCCATCACAATCGCATTAACTGCAACTCTGTTCCTTCCTATAATCCTTGCAATTGCAATATTTTTAGGTAAGTATGAACGTAAAGTAACTGCAGTTTGGCGAGAGAAATTTGGTGAAGTGAATAACAGATTTGCAGAAACTATGTCAAAGATACAAATTAGCAAAGCATTCAATCGAGAAGATGAAAATTTGGACCGATTTGGTGTTTTAAATGAGGCTACCTACAAAGCCTCTGTTAAACGTGGTTTCATTATATTCATATTTTGGCCCATAACAGATGTGATGCAACATGCCCTGCTTCTTCTCATCCTTTATGTTGGAACCAGAGAAGTGGAGAATGGAATGCCTATTGCAACGCTTATTTTGTTCTTGATCCTGAAGAACCAGTTCTATTGGCCCTTAGTGACCATGGCCAACACCTATCACAGATTCCAAGGGGCTTTTGCAAGTTTGGAAAGAATCTCGAGAATTTCCCGGGACCCAGATTTGGCTGAGAACGATGAGGGTACACTATCTGCTGAAAACCTAACAGGTTCAATAAAATTTGATCAGGTTAATTTTGCCTACAATCCAGAAATCCCAATACTTCAAGATATTTCTTTTGAAATTAATCCAGGAGATAGGATTGCACTGGTAGGGCATACAGGTGCAGGTAAAAGCACTGTGGCCTCACTCCTAATGAGGTTTTATGAAATAAATGACGGGTCAATTACATTCGACAATAAGAATCTTTACGATTACGATCTTAAATCACTTAGAAAGAACATAAGCTTGGTCTCGCAGCGTGTATTACTGTTCAAAGGAACAATCCGAGACAATCTCCAGATTGCAAATCCACTTGCAACCGATAAGGAGATTTGGGATGTTCTGGACAAAGTACAAGCAAGAGAATTCATCGAGATGTTACCCAATGATCTGGACACTATTGTTCAGGAAAAAGGTAAGAATCTATCTTCAGGTCAAAGACAGATGATCTCATTTGCTCGAGCATTGCTGTCAGACCCACGAATAATTATATTGGACGAAGCCACAGCTTCAGTTGATCTCTACACAGAGAGTAAAATTCAAGATGCAATTGATACACTCTTGGATAGCAGAACTAGTATTAGCATTGCTCATAGGTTAACTACCATCTTGAAATCAGATAAAATCATTGTGCTTGATCATGGAAAAATAGTCCAGGTGGGAAACCATAAGGAATTAATGAAGCAAGGTGGATTGTATGAGAATATGTATAAATTATATTTGGAGACACAATCGGCAAAATATCTAAACAAGCTTAAAACTAGCGTATAAATTTCGTGAGTTCTTTTTTAATAAGTGGAAAAATGGAAGAAGTGTTAAGTGATACCCGTATTGATCTGCTTTGTACTATAATCTTTAATTGAATGGAAGTTAATTACTTAAATTCAAAGGTTTCAACTTCTCCTCCAACAATATGGTAACGTAAATTGATTTTATTATCTTCTGATATTTCTTGATCCGCCATTTCAATAGCAATTTTCCTTTCCAGTTCATAGAATTGAGAAGCCATTTCGCCATAAAACAGCATCACTTCAATTATATGCCGAGGCTTGGAAATTTTCATATCAAGACTAAAATTAACAAGCGTTCCCATTGGATAAGAGGGTTTGATTGGTTTCTTGTTATCATTAAATGCGATTGCAGCTTTTTTTATATTATTAACAAACAATCTTTCCAGAATATGGTTATACGTCAAATTCTTTTTTTCATGTTCTGCTTGGTTTAGACTATCAGGATGTTTCCGTAACATGTCCATATAGTATTGGCTAATTTCTTTGTCAGTTAACTTTAAAATCGATTTCCACTTTTGTTTCAAATCAGTTGACATTTCTTTACCCTTTTCTGAGCTCTCTCTATATAGACTCGCAAAATGTTTATTCGCAAAATCAGTTAATTTATAATATTTACCTTTCTTTTCAAGTGTTAGTTTTTCATCAAGTTTAATCAAGCTTGGTTCTCTGATTAGTGATTTCAGGTGATGAAAAATAGTTGCTTCATTTTTACCTAGGATTTCTCCTAGTTTCTTAATGTTACATGATCCGAAACTGTCAATTGCAAAAAGGATTGCAACACGTGTTTCCACTTCGTAGACTTCATTTATTCTATCTAAAGTAGTCTGATCCAAATTATCCTGATAACGATCTCCTGCTTTAACTTGGACATGTTTCTTTTTTACTTTTCGAGACTTACTGGTCATGTATTCCTATTCTGTAATACATCAATTTACTTTATAAATTTGATCATCAAATCTTATAAATTTGATCATCAAATTAATTTGACAATCAAAATACTTATAATAATTAATGGTCATAATCATTTGATCATCAAATTTGGAATTAATACTATGTTACAACCACAATCAAATGAACTAAAATCGCTTCAAATTACTGAAAATGAAGAGAGTAGAATTATGAGCCACTCACATTCCGGAAGGAAAAGATCTTGGTTATCTTTTGTTTCCCAAAATTTTCTCATCAAAACATTGCTTGGATTTATCTTTGTCCTCCTGGTCCAGGTAACCAGCAAAGAAATAATTATCAAACCCGTTCTTTCATTACTTCCAATACCTGAAGGTATTAAATTAACAATCCAATTCAGCCTAGCTATTTTTGTTATTTTGTTAAGCTACAAATTTTTTGTTAAATATTATGAGAAACGAGATTGCACTGAATTATCACCTGGTATGATGAAAAGAGATAGTGGGATTGGCTTCTTAAGTGGATTTATCTCCATTTCACTAATATTTGGCATCTTATCCACATTGGGCTATTATTCGATCGGATCATACAATTGGGATTTCCCATTTATAGAAGTATTTGTTCTAATTCTAGCACTTGCACTTATTGAAGAAATATTGTTCAGAGGGTTTTTCTATCGATTTATGGAAGAATCAGTAGGAACTAATCTTGCAATTATAGTATCTGCAATATTCTTTGGTTTCTCACATATTTTTAATGATCACGTGAACTTCGTGAGCATTATGTCCGCTACCTTTGGTGGATTATTATTATCAGTAATGTATAGCTATAGGCGGAGTCTTTGGCTACCCATATCATTTCACGCTTTCTGGAATTATTCACAAATTATTTATGGTTCTGATGTCTCAGGAGATGGGTATGGTACATTTGTTACTGCGAATCTTAACGGACCTGAATTGATGACTGGGAATGAATTTGGAATTGAAAATTCTATTTTAGTGCTCTTGGTGGTTTTGGCAGCTACAGTTATACTTTATATTAAATTATACCGCTCTAAAGGATTGAAAGTTCCTTACTGGAAAAAACCATCTAAAAGCAATATAAACTTGATGTCTAATTAAATCTAACAGAAGGTAAAATACAGACACTATTCATAGAAGGTTGGATTGCCTAATCAATAACAATATTACTCATAGGCTGACAACCATCCTGAAATCAGACAAAATCATTGTACTTGATCATGGAAAAATAGTACAAATGAGAAATGATAAGGATTTAAACAAGCAAGGTGGGTTGTATGAGAATATGTATAATATCTATCTTGAGACACAATCAGCAAAATTTCTACACAAAATCAAATCTACCGCATAATTATACCCTAACCAACAAGATAAACTTCTCTAATCATCACATATTTAAGTCCTCTGAATTTATTAGATTTAATTATTATCTCGCTCTTTTATAAGACAAATGAAATGTTGAATCACTATGGAACTCTTAAAACTAAGTTCTAAAAAAATAAAATTTGCAATCCTAGGGACCATATTTATCTTGATAACGGGAAATAATTCTGCCGTGTATGCGGTCAACTACCATTTTGAAGATGAATTTACTGATAGTCCATCAGAATTGTGGAAATTTAAATCATATAATAGGACGAGCCAACCTTATCAAGCAGTAGATCACTCATTCTTAATTGAAAATGGAAAACTCGTTTCCAGTGGAAATGATAATGGCTATAGTACCAATACAGCATTTATTCAGGACAATACTGCTTTTGGGGCTTGGAGTTTTGATCTTTACATACCTTCAACTGCCCAACATGATAAGTTTTTCAATCGTCTAGCTGCTATATTGTTAAGTGAGTTAGAAATGGGTCCCCCCAATATTGAACCCAATTCAACTTTTTATTCCAGTGTGGGGTTAATTATTGAGAACGGAATCCTAGAATTTCATGCACATGATGGGACTTCAACCATCCTTGCTAACCAACGTGAAATAACCACATTACAAAAGTTTGACATAAGTCAACGTTATGACATGATTCGCACTGATGATCGGTTCTATCTATTTATAGATAATAGTATCATCATTAATGCTACGCTTTCATCATCAATTGGAACTGCAACTAATTATTTCACAATAAGTGTTGGGACTGGTTCAAATCTTAGCTTTGATAATCTAAAAATTACTACAGACGCTCAAGGTGTACTTGATTCAATTATTAACACCAGTACTTCACCTACTAGCCCAGAGACATCTACTAGCCCAGAGACGACCGAGGATCCAACTGATGTGTCTGATTCATCATCCTTGTCTAATAATGATTCACTATATTTTGCAGTTGGGACTGGGAGTATGGCATTAGTGAGTACAGTTTCTTATTGGCGAATCAACAAAAAAAAAATTTAGCTAAACTGATAAAAATAAGCTCCAATGGAAGATATCCTGAAGTTTCAGAAACTATCTCTAATTTATTTAATAATCAAAAATCGTTATATTACCTATTTTTAGGTCATCGAACTCATGATATTAATGTATTAGAAAAGTCATATGAAGCGTCAATGACGTCTGCTATGCAACAGTATCGTCATCTCCTCCATCCATTTAGATTGTCAATGATGCAGTTACTTTATACAAATCCCAAATTAACTTCAATTGAAATAAAAGAGAGATTAGATTTATCATGGTCAGATTATTATAATTCAATCCGTTCACTTGAAAAATTAAAATTGATAAAAGTTTTTGATGATTTTGATATTGAAGGGTCTACCAAACAATTCGTTATTTTAGAAGAGAAAGGCAAAGTCGAATACACTGAATTTGTAAAAGTTATAGGGAAATATGTTGATTTTGCAAAAGAATTTATTCCAGATTACGATGGCACCGATCTTTATCCTTGATTAAAATAAATAATGAGTTTCATAGTGAAATAATAATTTACCTTAGTAATTATCGTATGGAATTACGCATCGCATTAATATTAATGAAAAGCAAGTGAAATCTCATCAAGAAAATCGGTTTTATTTTTCAGTATAATCACTGGATCATCAGCTGAGAGTGCAAAACTGAATTCAAATCGATGATTGATCGCTTCAGGAATATATTCTGGGAGATATCCAAAGACTTTCTCATATTTCTTACAAATTTTGTCCAAAATTTTCGTCATCTCACTATAATCAATTAACGGAGCACCCCATACGAATGTATATCGAGTAATCTCTCTATCATCAAAACTCTTTTTGAATTTCTTACTCCAGGATAATTCTGTGGAAGTTGCATCCTTAACCTTTAGGTCAAAATTAACTATTGTACTTCCAATAATTTTCTTATTTGGAATATTTTCTATCAATCCCTCAAAAGTCAGTAAGCTTGTATAATTTAGAGAAATTTCAGTTACAACCCCTTCAGAATTGCCAATCTTGACCATATCATTAACTGAGAAAGGTTCAGTGATGAGTATATACATACCAGAAATGAAATTTTGAATTGTGTGTATACTTGCAAATGAAATTATTGATCCCAGAAA
>JAAFKL010000004.1 GCA_021399405.1 Candidatus Heimdallarchaeota archaeon
CAGGGTCAAAAACATATGTTCCTCCTTTTTCAATGAATTCTTGTATACTCATAACAATCGAACTGTTTCCTTAATTCTCCTAGCTGTTTTGTAATTTTCTAACGCATATTATGAATCTACCAAAATCAACCATCGATTGTTAGCAAAAAGCCCGTATCGACGAATTATTGGAAAGCCCTCATATGCGGAGAGGGCAGATAAATTAGGGTGAGACATTATTTTTCCCGACAGGTCCATGTATTTTTCACAACCTACATCTCAAGGAATTCGGGTGCGGACGGCTTAGGGCTAACGTTAGATTGCTGAGGCAACTATTCCCATATATAACCAGCTCTATCATCTTATTAAAGTAAAAGAGACCTAATTGCATGTGAAAATTAGATCTGAGATCTGAATGAACTTGAATACTATTTTGAAATGATCTTTACCCGCAGCTTGTTTTGATAAAGGTGGTTGATTTTGTTAGGTTTTCCACTAACTATAAGTAACGGTATTTATCTTGACTGAATTTCAAATTAAAAATTGTCCAGTTTGTATATTCAAACTACAAATATATCGTAAATGGTATGTTTTAAAACCAGCCTTCATCCAATGCTTGAATTCCCATCACTCTATCCCATGAAATTCCAATTGATGAAAGAAATTGAGAAAAAGCGGACTCAGATACATCTATTAGTGGTTTACTATCAATTGTATCTTCTTCAGTGATTAATTGTACTGGGATAACAGTTGATTCTTTCTCACCAGGTGGAAATGATAATCCATAATTAGCTTCAATAAAAATTCGAATGGGATTTTTTACCTTGACAAACTCTACTTGATCTCCAATGTCTATCTCTCCAGGTTTTATTACACCTTTGTTGATTAACTGGGCGATTACTTGTACAGTCTGAGTCCAAGTTCCATAATCCTTTACTTTGCGAGAAACTGTTAATCTGACTGATGCTTCTTCAACTGTGAAATTGCCAGTTTCAATCCGATTTACCATTTTTTGCAATAGTGTAACAATTGTCTCTTTTGCTTTCTCTAGATCATCATTATTATGAACATCCCGTAAGATATCAAGTGTGTCACTAAAATTATCCCTGATAATTTTTGGAGTATTCTTTTTCTTTCCCATAAGGCCTTTAACAATAGTTTTGTTATTTGTAGTTACTCCAAAATAATTTTTCTTTCGATCAGAGAAAACTACATATCGGAATATATAATCTGTTCCCAATTCAACTCCAATATTCTCATTGCCCCATTCCAATAGTTGTTGGGTTTGTTCATCAGTTATTTGATACAAGAATACAGAATCCGTGTCCCCATACAAAACAGGCACATTCAATACCGTTTCAGAATATTCTTGTGTTAATCTAATTGCCTCTCGAGCGTAAGCTGTGGTGGATTCAGCTACCGGTGGACAATAGAAGTCAAATGCTGTTGACCCAAATACTCCGTATCCAGCATTAATCAAAACTTTGAGTGATGATTGAATAACCTGACTGATTCGTCGTTCTTTCTCATCAAGTCTTGCATCATCAGCTCTAGGTTTAAACCAGTTAACTCGAGTGTCACGAATGAATCCCAGGATGATTGAGAATAAGCCTAATTTTTTGGTACAAGCCCAATGATTAACTTCTGGCACTCGATTAGATTTGCATTCTTCATGATTACATCTTATAGTTTCATAAGATAGATTTCTTGTTTTAATTATCGATGGATAAAGGGAGGCAAAATCTAATACTCTCACATCCCACCAAACACCAGGTTTTGGATCCAATACAATTGCTCCTTGAAATTTTTTCCCTTCAATTGTTGCTGAGCTGGTTGCAGTTTCTCCTTTTGCTTCTAAAATATCCTGCTTTCTGGGAACTAAATAATTACGTTTACGGTGTTCATAGATTATCCATAATTGTAGCCATCCACTCACAGCAATTCGACTAAAATCAAATAATGGCATTTTGCAGATTCTCATCAAAATAAACATCAAATTCAACACAACGTTATCATCAAATTGGGTTAATCTGAGAGTTAATTCTGCATCTTGAACATTATATTTTACTAATGTTTCAAGATCCATCTCATTTATCCAGACATCCGGATGATCAAATTTGCTCTCACCAAGTAATGCTTGTGATAATTCGTTTAGGGAAGTATTATCATAACGGGCACCGAACGCATAAATCCTAATCGCAGCTTGTCTAAAAAAACGATACAGGTCAAGATGAATCGAATTAGCTATTGCAACATCGTTCCTTTTCATCTTAAATGGAATATCCTGCTTATCAATACCTAATTTGATGGCTCGGTTGTATAAATATGGTGCATCAAAATTATCTCCATTGAATGAAATTGAAATTGGATACTTGTCCAGAAGATTGAAGAAGTCCATCAGCAATTCTCTTTCATTATCAAATCGTCTAAGAATTACGCCTTTAGTGTCTTCAAGTTCTTGATTAACCTCGTCACGATTCAATACCCAACATATTTTTCTACCGTCCGTGTCAGCCAAAGCAATTGAGATAATTTCTTCTACCGCTTTATTTGGATTTGGCATGACACCTATTGAAGATCCAACTTCAATATCAAATGCACATCGTAAGATATCAGGGATTTTTTGAAATAATAGGGGCAGATACTCATCCACCATTTGTAATTGTTCTTCTTGCTGACCTCGAAAAGCCATGGTGAGTTCTTTTTCTACATTTTTATCAATCGCTGTACTGCTCGGTTGTAAAACACCATCTATTACTTTGTAATATGTTCCTGGGGTTAATTTCTTTTCTGTGACATAATTGAAATGATAGCGAATTTCGGATTCATAACTGGACCCACCTGTGAATTCTCGAAAAGAGGTCGGCCGCCCGCCTATTGCCAAGGGATTTGTACCATATACTTTTGTTAACTCAATTTCCTTTTCATTAAGTAAATCATAGCGTTTTACTCTCTCCATTTTAACAAATTCACTAGATTTAACAATCTGATTAATTTTATTCAATGATTCTTCCGTCATGTGAGTTAACAAATAAGGTAGATGACCAGTATTATCATTCCATTTGTAAATCGATTGGGTGGGTTCGTGATAGAAAATACACTGAGCTTTTGAAGTATTTGCCTCATATGTCACATCTAACAAAAAAATGTCTTCAATATCTTGTCCTAACTCAAATTCTTGGGGGTGAAAAATTTCCTCAATTTGTTTCTTAATTTTTACCGTTTTTTCTTTCTCGGATTCTTGTTCGATATCGATCATTGGGGTATTTACTTCAATTTTCTCCTCGTTTACTACTTCTTTAATTTCCTTTTTCGAAGGTATTTCGAAGAAATCTTCTAGTCCCACAATTGATACTGCTTGAAATACAATAAAAATGAGTTAATCTTATCGTGAAATTTCGACCGAAAATATTAAATTAGAGTTAACTAAATTCCATACTCGCTAGAGCTCGTTTAAACACTACTTTCAACTCACCAGGTTGTATTATCATAGCTCTTTCTAAGTAAGGTTTCATTTGTTCTAATTTTGATTGGTTGATGAAATCAATCGATCCCACAAGTTCTTCATCTAAAGTACCAGTACTTCCTGATAACCAGTTTATATCTACTTTATCATTAATTAGCTGCTTTAACCATGCAAGTAAAAAGTCAATTCTGTGGTTTGGTAACACAATTGTCATCATATTCTTTTCAAAACTTATCAAACCTTTTGGCTTCACAATTAACAGACTTTTAATCAGAGAAGCAGCCTCTGTTGATATGATAAGATTCAAAAAGTGGGTTGAACTTGTAAATCCAATTAACGATTGAACTTCTAAATATGGTAAAACTGTAACACCTAGAAGCATTTGATTATTATTATTCCATGAAAAAGCCGCATAGTCTCTTAATTTATCATGAATTTCAGTTTCAAATTCAACTTTGCATGATAATGGGGAGGGAAATACCCTTGCTACAGTCATTAAAAAACGAGTAGAAAACTTCCCCTCAATTATTAAATCATCAGCTGAAAGAGCCGCTTTCGAATCGGTAACACGTTTTATAATTAGCTGGTTTTCCTCTCTTTCAATTTCTGTGAAAAGTGTTTGAATTTGCGAATCTGAAATCCCGTGTAGTGAAAATCTTAGCTCAGTGATATCGCAAACCACATCCTAGTAACCGAGTTTCCAAATAAAAATGGATTGTTCAAAATGAGTAATAACGAAAATCTTGAAATTTAATAGTATCAGATTTTTGGTTATTACGATTAATTTTACTTGAGTGATACTTCGATTTCTAGTGAACCAAAATAATCATTATATAAGCATATATCGTCAGCAAATTAACGCCAAATGGTGAGGATCTAGTTTGCATCGATTAAAATTTCTTACATTTTTTCTGATATTTAGTATTTTTATCTCTTTCTCGGCAGATTCGGCACATGGTTTTGAGCCTGATCCAGAAGAAGGAATTATTGCTATACATCTTCTAGCTACTGAAAGAACTGACATCGAGGTTGGTTCCATCATTGAAGTTTACATTGTAATAAAGAATTTCTCTAATTTTACCATGAATAATGTAATGATCAACCAATCAGTTGACGAGGTTAGAGGACTTCAAATAATAGAAAGTCCTGTAGGAAGTTTCAATGGAACCGATCGTGGTTATACCGAAGATGTAACCGTAATCAACCACATTACTGGTGATAATGTAACATTAACATCATTTAACGTCACCTCGAGTAATTTCACTATGAGCATGGATGCAATTGCTTCAAATGTTGAATTATCCTTTAAATTTAAAATTAATGTTACAGAGAGTCCCTTAGCAACAATAAACCCAACCACAGTAATATATGATGATAAGTTTGGTGATACACAGGGTCCAATCGAATCAACTAATGATATTGAAATCAGATCAGTTGAAATAATAATAAACGATAAAATCGGTCATTTCCCTGAGATTGAGGTTGATGATTCCGATAATGATCTAATATTGTTGGGAAGTATTCTTCTGATAGTAGTGGCTGTTTTAAGTAGAATGCTCTACAAGAAAAAGCCTATTGAATAATCTCTTTATCACTATTTTCAGAATTAAAGACAAAGAATTTTGAAAAAAGAAAATTGGACACAAACCCCATAAGGATACCAATCAAACTTCCAAAGTAGATTACATCAATATTAATATCAATAATTGGAATTTGAAGGTAATCTACTGGACTGAAAACAACAACCGCATATGCGATAAGATATTGCATTGTAAACCCAACAAAATTGGTAGCTACATATTTTAAATATTCAATAAATATTGGTTGATTGCTTTGAAATGTCCATATTCGATTAAGTGCATAGTTAGTTGTCACAGAGAAAATTATTCCCAACGCTAGTGATATTTCATCTGGCCAATTCAGAATTTCTTTGGAAATAAACAAGATCACAAAATTCACAAATATTCCACTGATGCCAACTAATGCAAATTTGATTGGTTCCTGCGGCTTTTCTAATATATCTGAATATTGTTCCACAGATGACTTGAGTGTTCAGAGCTCTTATTGTGATCGTTTTAAAACATAAAAGAAAAAGCAAAATCTTTACAATTTTTACGCTCTATAATAACGATTGATTTCCTGATATCTAAAGTAACATTTGCTGGAAATATTATTGTATCGTTCAATCATTTTCATAAATACTATACAATTAGCACAATTAATTAATCAGGTGACTTAATGGATTTTATTAAAATTGATAATTATGAAATAGCTACGGATCGTTTTTACCTACCTTCACACGAATGGGTAAAAGATATGGGTGATGGGGTCTGGATGATGGGAATATCTGATTATGCTCAAAAAATGCTTAGAGAAATCTCCTATGTCCAATTTGAAGATAAAGATGAGGATTTCGACGCCAAAGAGGTCATTGTAGTGGTCGAAGCATTAAAAGCAACAGGAGATATTTATGCTCCTTTTGATTGCACTTTAATTGATAATAATGCGGCACTGGAAGATGCACCAGAGATAATCGCAGAATCTCCTTATGAAAAAGGATATTTAATTAAAATTAAAGCACGATCCGATGATAGAAGTAGTTTATTATCTGCTCAAGATTATGCTAAGCTAGTAGAGGACGAATTATCGGAATTTTAAATTTCCAAGAAACTGATTGCATATGAATAAATTTTACGAATCTTATATAGGTACAAGTGAAGAAGAAAGGAAGGCGATGCTCGCTGAGATGGGTAGATCAGATATCATGGAATTATTCTCTGATATCCCTCAATCATTAATTTTGGAATCTGATATTGACATGCCAGGACCTTACTCAGAGGCAGAATTAACACGATTGTTTGCATCAATCGCGAGAAAGAATCATGATGATGTCTCAGTCATATCTTTTCTTGGAGGAGGAGTTAGGCAACAATACGTGCCTGCTGCAATTGAAGAACTCATGAGAAGGGGTGAAATATACACTGCATATACTCCATATCAACCCGAAGTGTCTCAGGGAACATTACAACTCACATATGAGTATCAATCTATGGTGGCTGAATTAATGCAAATGGATGTGGTAAATGCTTCTTTGTATGATTGGGGAAGTGCTTTGGGAGAAGTGCTGCTTATAATGCGTCGGATTACGAAAAGAAAAAAACTTTTACTTGCAGAACCATTATCACCCGATAGGCTCGATGTTGCAAAATCATATATTGCACATTCTGATGTTGTAATAGAAATAATTCCTGCCAAGAATGGTTTGGTTGACATTGAGACGCTTGAAGCTATATTTAAATCAGAAATGGATAAACCAAAGAAGGAACGTGAAATCGGTGGGATTTATTTTGAAGTCCCTTCATTCTACGGAACTCTATCTGAGAATCCAAAACAACTGTGCGACATAGTGCATGAGACAGGTTCCCTAGTTACTGTTGGTGTAGATCCAATTTCACTTGGGATATTATCTCCCCCTGGTGAGTATGGAGCTGATTTTGCTATAGGTGAAGGACAGTTGCTTGGCAATGGTGTGAATTCAGGTGGTCCTCTACTTGGGATTTTAGCAATGAAATATAATCGAAAATGGATCAGAGAAGTCCCAGGGAGATTAATAGGTGCCACAACAGAATTAAATTCCGACGATGCTGGTTATTGTATTACCTTACAAACAAGGGAACAGCACATTCGTCGTGATAAAGCCACAAGTAATGTTTGTACAAATCAAGCCATCACCGCCATAAATGCTGCAATTTACCTTGCCTCTCTTGGCAAAAGAGGTATTGTTGAGTTATCACAAAGTCTGTATGACAAAGCCCATTATCTGGCTTCTGAACTAAGTAATATTAGGGGAATACGTTCACCTTTGTTTGATCCATTTTTCAGTGAATTTATTATTGATCTTGGGGAAACATCACATTCAGTATTAGAAACACTATGTATGGAGCGAGGTTTTGTCCCCGGACATAAAATATTGGCGAAAAGTACTCTACGCCTCATCTCAGTAAATGAGTTACATACAAAAGCAGATCTCGATAATTTCGTGTCAGCCATTAAGGAGGTTATGACATGAAGAAGCGAATACAAGCTAAATGGGATGAAGACTTGATTATGAATCAAGGATACACTGGAAGAAGATGTCATATTCCTGAAAGATTTGAGATACCTTCAGTCACTATTCCCTCTGAATGGTCAAGAAAAACTGAAGCTAATTTACCCGAAGTATCTGAATTGCAATTAGTAAGACATGTAGTACGCTTATCTCAGATGAATCATGGGGTTGATGTAGGTGAATATCCATTAGGAAGCTGTACTATGAAATATAATCCCAAGGTGAATGAACGGATAGCTCGTTTTCCAGGGTTTAGTAATTTGCATCCTAATACTCCAGAGCATTGTATGCAAGGCACAATAGAGGTAATTTATCGGCTTCAAGAAGTAATTAAACAAATTACAGGATTAAATGGAGTTACAGTTCAGCCAGCTGCAGGTGCTCAGGGTGAATATGTCGGCTTATTGATGGCCCGAGCATATTTTACTAAAATGGGTGATTCAAAACGTAACACCATTTTAATTCCAGATTCTGCTCATGGAACCAATCCGGCTTCAGCTGCAATGGCAGGATACAAGGTCGTAGAAATTCCATCTGATAAGGATGGTTTTGTTGATTTGGAAGCATTAGAAGCAGCATTAGATGATACTGTTGCGGTATTTATGATTACGAATCCTAATACATTAGGGCTATTTGAACCTCACATTCTTGATATTTGTGAGGTGGTTCACAAAGCTGGAGGATTAATGTATCTAGATGGAGCAAACTACAATGGGATCGTCGGGATGATTAAACCAGCAGATATGGGATTTGATATTATGCATTTAAATATGCATAAAACATTCAGTGGACCTCATGGTGGAGGTGGACCCGGATGTGGTCCAGTTGCTGTTACTGAAGAATTAGAAAAATTTTTACCCTTCCCTTTGGCTTCATATAATTCTGATGAAGATGTATATTCTCTTGATTATAATAGACCTGATACCATAGGACGGGTTCATACATATAATGGCAACTTTGGTATAATTCTTAGGACACTGGCATACCTGTATCGCAATGGTGGCTCAGGAATTAGGGAAATGTGTAAATCAGCAGTTCTAAATGCAAATTACCTAATGCACAAATTCAAGAATATACGTGGATTTTCTGTTCCCTTATCTGAAAATGTACCCAGAAAACATGAATTCATTGCCTCACCACTAAACATGATGAGGGAAACTGGCGTAAATGCTGGAGATGTTGCTAAAGCAATATTAGATTATGGGATTCATTCACCGACTGTATATTTCCCATTAATCATAAAAGAGGCTTTAATGATTGAACCAACCGAAGCTGAGACAAAATTTAATTTGGACCGAATTGCAGCAGCATTTCAAGAAATATCAGATCTGGCGTATTCCAATGCAGAGAAAGTCAAAAATGCACCTTACCTCGCAGCGCGATCTCGATTGGATGAGTTTAATTTAGCCAAAAACCCCATCCTAAGTGAGAGGCAGAGACAAAAATAAAATAAAAATATTAAATAGCTTTTCTCATCACTTCTTCGTGATATCCACTGATTACGTGGTAAAATCCTTTATACTTAGAATCTAATTTCATACTACCTGTATCAAGATAAAATTGTCGTGTTTCCAGGAGTTTTAATGGTGTTGAAAATATTTTAATATCTGATTTTTGAAGTTTTTTAAGCAAGCTAGTACTTATCTGTTTGTTCCCTCTTCCGAATATATGTCCCTGAGAGCCAATTGGAGTTATCCATATCTGATCAATTTTAAATTTATCAATTTCAGTCTCTGTGCAGTCGAGTTTTACTATTTTCCCATTCTGTATAACGTCAACTCCAAGTAAAGATATTTGTAAATTTAAATGAGAAAATATCTGCTTCATAGTACTTCCAGGTCCCACAATGATAGTGGTTGATTCTAACCAACGCTCTTCTTCAATTCTTGAAGCTATTAGTTCATAGGTTTGATTGTCATCATCAGATGTGAACGAATTTTTCCCAGCTTGTATAAATGTGGATAATGGAATTAATGCTGATCCTACTAATGTTGAGATAGGATTTCCTTTAATGTACTCACTTTCATCAAGATCAAGAATATCTACTTCTTTCACTTCACCATCCCATTTTTCTAATAGTTCTCCTAAATCTTCTGGTTTATGAAGGAAACATGGTGAAAATATTTTTACCCCCCCAGGAATTCCTAAGATCGGAATATCAGAAACAATCTCAGCTATATCTTTGGCAGTTCCATCTCCACCGACAAATAAAATTAGTTGAACTTTGTTTTCCAGCATTTTCTTAGCTACGATTTTTGTATGTTCTGCCTTGCTACGATTTGGTAGTTCATATATTTGGGTCCCAATAACTAGATCAGAAAAATTTCCACCAAGTATCCATTGATGATTGTCCTTTTTTTTTATACTGGACAATGCTCTCCTGCAAATATCCCACACGGGTTGATTTCCACCTTTTTCTACTTCGATCCAAGCTTTTTCGATATTGTCTGTTCCTTTCCAAGCAAGGGCTGCTCCTACACCTGCAATGGGGTTTATTAGCAGACCAATCTTAAGACTCATCTAAACACTTCGACAATTGCATTTTGTACCTTTTCTACTTCATCTGAGGTTAGACTAGGTACTATCGGTATCTCGAAATGATTGATTGCTATATCTTCCGCAATTTCACATTTGGTCAACTTGTAATTTGGATAATTTACAAACTTCGCCCATCTCCAGCTTTGAACATCTTTAAAATTATTTTGTTGATATGAAAGAGTGGAATAAATTGGACGTGAAGCAACCCCTAGGTCTCGTAGTTCTGTTATAGCTTGATCCGGCTTTTTTGTATGCTTCCTTGTATCTATAGCAAAGATATAGTTCCCATGGTGGTACCCTTTTGGTACCTGCTGATATTCAACATTTTCAATCTCATCAATCACTTTACGATAAGCCATCGCTGTTTTGCTACGTTTCTCCAGGAGTTGTGGTAATCGATCCATTTGAACATCAGCTATTGCCCCAGTCACATCACTCATTCTCGCATTGAATCCAATCCTATCATGTGTGTAACCCCCTTTTGGTGTTCGTCCATGATTTTTAATTGAGATAATTTCAGTAGCAAGCTCGTCGTTGTTAGTAGTAAGAATCCCACCTTCTCCAGATATTAAGTTCTTTGTGACATAAAGTGAAAATGTAGCGACATCACCAAATCCACCTACATGTTTTCCATTGATTTTTGCACCATGTGCTTGTGCAGCATCTTCGATAAGATATAAATCTCGATCCTCAGCTAAATCTCTGAAATATGGCATATCTGCAGCAAGACCAAAAATATGAACGGGCATAATAGCTTTAGTTTTTTCCGTTATGCTAGCTTCTGTCATCTCGGGGTCTAAATTCCACGTATTGCTGTCAATATCAATAAATTTAGGAATTGCACCAGTAAAAAGAATAGACGCGCTTGTAGCTATGAATGTAAAAGGGGTGGTTAATACTTCATCACCAGGCTCTAAAGGGCTTGATTCCATAGCAAGATGTAGAGCTTCAGTTCCATTCGAACATGCTATAGCATGCTTGGTATTGCAGAACTCTGCGAATTTCCTTTCGAAAGAACGTACTCGTTTACCTTCAACTAAATTCTTGGATTTCAATACTTCAGTCACTGCAATAATTTCATCATCCGTTATGCTTGGATCAACAAATGGCACTTGGCGAGAGGTCATCATTCTACTAGCAACACTTCCTCAGAAAAATATGACGATATTCAATGTAATAATTAAATAGAAAAACTGTATTAAGATGTGATTTACAAGATAAAATATGGACTGAGCGGGATTCGAACCCGCGGCCTCTTCATCTTTCGAAATTTCTTTTTGCGAACGAAGCAATCTACCGGTCTGATCTACCAGCCCAATTCTTATATCTCGATATTTCATAATTCATTATTTTGAATTTTAATGTAATGTATTGGTAACAAACGGAACGATAACTTCCAATTTAATTTATGGATTAATATTTGGTTTTTTACATCTATAGTATTACTTAAGCTTAAAGCTGATACTCTTTCAATCCTTTTTATGGGAGATACATCCATTCAAAAAGCACAAATCATGCGACTCCAAAGCCCCTTAGATTTATTTAGACTTGTTGTTTCAAACATGCAAAACAGAGGGTCCTTCTTGTATTATGGAAAAAAGGAAAACCGTCATATATTAGCAATCTCTCATCTTATACCTGGATGGTACAATCTTCAAGGATTACCCATCACACTCATAGCGGAATTGGATGAAAGTCCTAAATCAGATATCATACGATACAAGTTTGCTGCCGAGGATGGCAAGGAAGAATGGGAGTATGTTGACCAATTTACATCAAATTCAAAATTTGTGTATTTACCAATTGTGAAGGTTGCAGAATTTCCAGAATTTTTATTTTAATTCTTAACTATTAATTCTTCATCATCTGAATATTTGTAGCTTATAAGAAATAGTATGAAAAATACTAAACCAGAGATCCCTACCATAATACCCCTGAATATATCTGCGCCAATAGAACTTTTTAATCGATTCGCAACAAAATTAATACCGATAAAGGCAAATACCATAAAATTAGCTCCAGAACTATCAGAAGGTAATTTACTCAATCTTCTGAAAACGAATTCAGAGAAAGCAATCACTCCCGCAATAAAGTTAACTATATTCAGAAGGTCTGTACTAATGAAAAACAGTACAAACAACATAATTGCAAAGATAATGAATTTAATGGTTAATATTAATCTATATGGATTTAATTTGCTTCTCGTAGCTTTAATGTTTCGTTCCATAAGAAATGACAGGAAGTTACCAAATGTAATTCCTATTGCAAGACAAAGTCCGACATAAAATTGAGTTTCAATTGAATCTCCCCAAATATCAAAGACATTTTCAAACAATACAGAGTAGTTTGAATAAAAAACATATGCAATGAGCCCGGGGATTATATTTACGATTAGTGCTGGGATAAACCACAGCAGCTTTGATAATTTACCAAATTTTAATTTATGTGAGACTATTCTAAAAATTATGAATACTCCTATTATTGTTATTAACGGACTTGCAAAAGGGAAAATAAAGAAAATTAGCAGAAAAGATGCATTGATTCCGTAAAATAACTTTTGATCTATTCTTACTTTTCCAAGTGCTCTCCCCATTAAAGTATAAGTATCAGCGATTTTGGTAGCTCGGATAATTGAAAAGAGGACCCACGGGAGCGAAAAGAAGACGGGTATTGCCAAATTAACCTCAAACCAAATTAACCATTCTGGCATTAGATTAATCAGAAAGTTATCCTGATCAAAGAAATCTTCAATATCATCTCGCCAAATTATGTTAAAGTAAAGAAAATACACTGGGATCATTATTATTTGAATTAGGACTAATAACCGATTTATCATCAGCTCTTCGGAAGAACTAGACACGATTGAAAATTGAATATCGACTTAATTAATAATTGCAGATCGAATTAAACAATTAATTAGAAATATGGGAATATTCATTCAATAATTTTCTTGAATTGATTATAAAATCCAATCACAATAAATTACTCTTATCACGTCCTTATAATAAGTATTTAGTAGATTAACAACAATTTATGGATATGTCAAAAGAACTATCTGTTGATCGGGCTATGATGAAAGAAATCTCTGAAAATGCCATTCAAACACGGAATTGGGGTATAGTTCTGATATTATCTGGATTATTAATCCAAACTCTTCACATTTTTCCTATTCCAGTAGGTGGAATTGAGTATTTATTACTTCTTACCGGTGTAATTCTTGTAGCATTTGGTATACGGTTTATCCTAGTAACTACTAGCCTTCCAAAAAATCGAAAGGATTTAATTGAGCGTTTTCAATTACTAATGTTAGATAAAAGCCCTGATCGAAGATTATGGGCGGCACAACGTTTGATAGGTTATGCGAAATCTGCTAATTTTTCTAAAGATGAGATACTCTCTCTTGCAAGACATGCAAAAAAGGTAGTAGAAATGCCACCAGTTGATGAGAAATTTATGGGATATGTTGCAGTTGATCATTTAATATTGATACGTGAGATTGCAGTGGGCATTGAAATGAATAAACATCTGCGTAAAGATTTTGTTAAGATTATCAAACCTCTACAAAAAATTGAAGGATTTCCTGATGAAGCCTACGAATTATTAGCTGATGCAATTGCATATCATCCTTCAAAGTTACCTGTACAAGCATATTTGGATTATCAAAAAGAAAATTCTGAAAATTGATAAGGTTTGAATAGATTTACTTAATGAATTACATCATACCTGGGGGCATGCCACCCATACCGCCCATACCATCCATTCCTGGAGGCATACCGCCTGGTGGACCTGCACCTTCAGTAGATTTGGTAGCAATAACATCATCAATTCGTAAAATCAGTTCCGCAGCTTCAGAAGCGGATTTGATTGCTTGAACTTTTACTCGTAGAGGTTCGAAAACACCAGCAGTTTTCATATTTGCAACTTTGCCAATTTTTCCACCTTCTGCATGTCCACTCAAATCTAGCCCAACATTCTTTTTACCTTTTGCGTATGCCGCAGTTAGTTCACTTATGATATCTAGAGGATCTAAGCCAGAGTTTTCAGCTAATGTATTTGGTATAATTAACAACGCTTCAGCAAATTTTTCAATTGCTAATCGTTCTTTACCAGTTGTTTGCTCAGCGAAAGTCTTTACAGCATTGTGCATATGAATTTCTGCTGCACCACCTCCATAAACCATTTTACCATCTTCAACAGCATTTCTTACAACTGATAGAGCATCTGTTAATGCTCGTTCTGCCTCATCAGTTGCATATTTTGAAGCCCCACGAATGACAACAGTTACTGCTTTGGGAGAAGGGCATTCTTCAATGTAAATATAATCGTCATCACCCAATTTAGTTGCATATACTTTTCCTGCATCACCTAAATCGTCAGCATTTAGGTCATTTAATGTGGTTACAATTTTTGCACCAGTAGCACGACTAATTTTTTCCATATCCGATTTCTTAACTCTACGTACTGCAAGGACATTTTGTTTGGAAAGAAAATGTTGTGCAAGATCATCAATCCCTTTTTGACAAATCAATACATTAGCTCCACTAGCAAGAATTTTTTCCACCATGTCTTTAATCATTTTCTCTTCATTATTAAGAAAACTCTGAACAGCCATAGGATCGGAAATTCTAATTTCTGCATCGAATTCAGTTTTGGTCACTTCAACATTCATATTAAGTAGAGCAATTTTTGCATTCTCAACCTTTTTAGGCATCCCTTGATGTAAGACCTCTTTATCAATAGCAATTCCTTCCATTAGATAAGAATCAGCGAGACCTTTGCCCTGCTTCTGTAGAATCTTGATGTTATCTAAGTCCGCGGTAATCTTATCTCCATCTTCTTCAATTACTTTAAGAACTGCTTCTACAGCGATATTAGCTATTTTGTCTTTTGCCATATGAACACTTTTTGAATTTAAAGCGGTTTGAGCAATTTTGGTGAGACTCTTTTTGTCACTAGCAACAACTTCAGCCACAATTTCATCCAAGGATTCGATTGCAACTTCAGCTGCTCTCTTGTATCCTGCGACAATTTTTGTGCCGTGAACCTTTTTTTCGAGGAGTTCATCACCCATTTTGAGTAATTCACCGGCAATGACTACTGCAGTTGTTGTACCATCTCCAACTTCTTTGTCCTGTGATTTGGCGACTTGAATAATCAACTTTGCGGCTGGATGTTCCACATCGAGTTCATCAAGAATTGTTGCACCATCATTAGTGATAACAACGTCACCTAGACTATCAACTAACATTTTATCCATACCACGTGGACCTAAAGTCGACCTAACTGCTTCTGAAATTGCAGACGAAGCAGCAATATTGTTCTTTTGTGCCTCTCTACCTTTAGTTCTTTGACTATTTTCTTTTAAAATAAAAACGGGTTGACCTGTTAAACTCATAAGACATCCTTCTATTATCTAATAATACAATTTATCAAAATTGATAATTCATATAAACAAAATGTTAGTTACCATTGGCAACGCGTAATCGAGATAAAAATTACCCTCTAGTCCGAAAAGGGATTGCGAAAGCAACAGAAATCCATTTATAACAATGATATCAATATTAAATTGGTAAAAATGGAATCATTATTGGGTAGAAGTTTACTAACATTACAAGATTTTACTCGTGAGGAAATCACATATCTTCTTGATCTTTCCTTCAAATTGAAAGAGCAAATGCAAAAAAAAGAATTAAAAAAACCTCTTGCTGGATATTCTATGGCGATGATTTTCCAAAAACGAAGTACAAGAACTAGAGTTTCAACAGAGACTGGAATTAGTTATCTGGGAGGACATGCGTTATTTTTAGGTTCAGATGATATTCAATTGGGGAAAAATGAATCATTGAAAGATACTGCACTTGTTTTGGGTAGATTCAATGATATCATTCTTGCACGTGTCTTTGGTCACGATGTTGTTGAAGTGTTATCTACAGAAGGTTCTGTTCCGGTAATCAATGCCCTATCTGATAAATTCCATCCACTTCAAATTTTAGCTGATTACATGACAATAATTATGCATTTAGAAAAATTAGAAGGCCAAACTATCGCATGGGTAGGTGATGGAAATAATGTTCTTCACTCGATTATGGCATCAGCAGCAAAAATGGGTATCAATCTTAAAATTGCAACCCCTGAGGGATATCGACCTGATTCTGAAATTTCTGCTTTTGCTGAAAAGGAAGCATTAGCACATGGTACTGAATTTTTATTCACTACAGATCCATTGGTTGCCGTTAAAAATGCAAATGTGATCATCACAGATACTTGGATTTCCATGGGACAAGATTCTGAAAAGGAAGCTAGAATTCAAGCGTTCAAAGGTTATCAAGTCACAATGAATATGCTAAAAGAAGCAGCAGACAATTGGAAGTTTATGCATTGTCTCCCCCGTAAACCTAATGAAGTTGATGATGAGGTATTTTATTCTGATCGATCTATTATCTGGGATGAAGCGGAAAATCGAATGTATACTGTAATGGCTGTTACGCTTGCTCTTTTAGGAAAATCAAGTTAATTTATTGAATAAGTTTTCTGAATTGTTTTAAATGACGTATATTGTCAAAATCACCATCTAAGCCTGCCTCATATTTGTAATCCACATCGTTGTCTTGTTTATCGATTGCAACTTGTAAATTCGTAATCGCTAGTTTCACGTTGAGTTGCTTGGAGTATAAACATGCTAAATTGTAATTGACCAAATGAAAATCAGGATCCATAATTAGAATTTCTTTATAACTTTCAATTGCTTCATCTAGTCTTTTGAGGGCAGTTAATACCACTGCCTTATTGAATTGAGCTTCTGAATAATTAGGATTTAATTCAAGAACATTATCATAAGCATGTATTGCTTCATCATATCGTTTTAAATCTAATAGACAGTTTCCTTTATTATAAAAAATACTTGGAACACTATCGTCAATTTCAATCGCTTCATTATATTTTGTTAAAGCCTGTTGAAATCGTCCTAGATCCGCAAGAAAATTAGCATAATTATATACTAGCATTCCATTAGATGGATTCATGTTGTACGCTCTTTCAAAATAGATTTTGGCTTCTTTTAGATCTCCTTCTTTGTGAGATTCTGTTGCCTTTTGATATAATTCTGAAAATGTTTCGTCCATAATTGTTCCAATATCCAAAATTTAAACGTAAAAAAATGGTGCGGGGGGTGGGATTCGAACCCACGAACCTCTAAAGGACAGGATATCTTCTGTCTGAGACTGGGACAACTTAAGTC
>JAAFKL010000201.1 GCA_021399405.1 Candidatus Heimdallarchaeota archaeon
TATATTTTTAAGCAACGATTTAATTTAATCTAAGTATAGAGAACTGTAAAGGTTCAGTCGAATCTAGTTCCGCCCATATTTAAGGAGCTGTGCAAGGTGTTAATAAAGACCTCAAACAGCAAAATAATAGGAGATTAACAAATATGTTAGAAATACAAAATATCTGTCACAATATATTAGTCCAAACGCCCGGAGTAAGTAGGGTAATTCTTGCAGATAAAACAGGTTTAACACTGGTGCATATCAGTCGATTTGATTTTGATTTGCGTGATGTCGAAAGTATGGGTGCGATCTCAAGTGCAGTTTATTTGGCATCCGAACAACAAGGATACAATGTTGGATTAGAAATTATGAACACTTTAGTAGCTGAATTCAGAGAAGGTAAAATTCTTGTTGCATCTACTGGTAATGCAGTATTATGTTTAATCACGGATATGGATGTTGCACTCGGTATGGCTCGGATGACAATTAATCAAGCTGCTAAACAAATCGAAACTTTGTTTGACGAATTAATTGCCTCAGACATTGATGTTGATGTTGTTGAACGAATTGATAAGGAAACAATAGTCCCGATGGAATCGATAGTGGAAGATCTCCCACAAGAAGATGAATTTTTAGCAGATTTACAAAGTGCGCTCCGAGAACTTGAAAACTTCTAGTTAGTTGGTATCATAAGTGACCACTCCTATCATTAAATCTCCAGATCAAAACGTCATTTATTCTACAGGATTACAAGCACTAGATCAAAGACTAGGGAGCGATTTTGCAGATGAAAAAGGTATTCCTGCTGGAAGCATTGTATTGATTCTAGCCCCCCCTGAATCAAATTTAAGTACGTTGTTCGCTCAAAAGGTCATCCTAAATTTAATAGAAGAAACACCCAGTTCTCGTGCATATTACATGCATTCTAGTAGACCTAGACATATTCTTGAAAGAGAATTTAAGGCATACAATTGGAACGTAGGTAAATATGTCCAAGAGAGAAAATGGGAATTCATTGACATGTGGCATATAACTAGCTCACATGTTGCATCATCATCAAAAATTGGTAAAATCGATATTAAAAGAAAAACCTATTTGAAACAGGCATATCTAAAGATTCTTCAACTTTTAGAGACTGAAAATATTAGAAGTTTTTCAGTTGTAGATAATCTCCTCTGGTTGAAAGAGGATAATTTTGATGAGAATTCGTCTAAACTTTTAGATTTCTTTAAGGAACTTAGTGATATAATAAATCAAATTGGAGGTGTTCATTTCTTTGTGCTGCCAAAAGGAATACTTGACAACGTAGCACAAAATTTGATCAGTAGTGTCGTAAATGGTATCATTGAATTTGACAGAGAAGTTATTGGTAACCGGGCACAAGATCGTTTAACAGTTGCTAAAATGATGGGTGTTGCCTATAAGAGCGAGATACTTGATATTTCCCCAGATGAACAAGATGGACTCAGAATTGAATCCACCGGTAAAATTTAGATTAATTTTATTAAAACATTAGTTTGTGTTGTGAACAATTTTTATTCTATAAAATGCATATTTCATAGGATGGATTCTAGTCCCTTCTATTCAGATATTTCAGATGGTAATGAAAAGAATGCGGATGAATCTACTACAAGTGAAAATTTAGCTGAATTCAAAAACAAGAAATTGTCCGAGATACTGGGTGAATACAAAGGATTACTAGAACTTCAAGCTAATGAAAGACGCGAACTTTTGAGACAAGTTGATACTCTTACGCAAAAAGCAGGTAATATTGACAATCTCGATAACAAAATTGAGCACCTCGTAAATCTATTATCTGAATTAAGAGAACAGATATCAGCATTAGCAACCGCAGTTCCCACTGAAATTAGTACAGAGATAAAAGATAAGAAACAACTTGTTGTCCCTAGTGTTGAACAATATATCAAGAAACCAAAATTCGTTGCAAGTGAGAAGGAGATTGAAAGTCTTGCTAAGGATATAGAATCAGAGGCCACAAACCTAGATGAGGATATCAATGCTTTGACTACTTTGGTGGACAATAAGTCTGATGAGTTACGCGAAAAGGATACATTTATTGAAGAGCTCAACATAGAACTTGAATCAATCACTGATGAAAAAATTCGTTTAGCTGCTCAATTAGAGAGTTTGAATTCAGTAATCGGATCGTGGCAAGGGCAACTTAGTTTGCTTCAAAAACTAGCTGCGAGTGATCCACGATACAAAGTTATTGCAGCACTTAAAAAACATGGTTCACTTTCTGATATTCAACTTGCTTTCACAATGGGGACCTCAATTGGTCAAATTCGAAAATATATTGATGATCTGAGAGAATTGGAACTTGTAAGACGTGATAATTCCGGTAGGTATGTTTGGATTGGTAAAATGGTAGAAGACGAATTGAATTTATGATTATTTGACTAATCCTTTAGAAATTAATTTAGATCTATGCACTTTTGTTACACTGTGGATTTACCAGTTCTTGTAATTAATTTTAAAACTTATACAGAAGCTAGAGGTGCAAAAGGCCTAGAGCTGGCCAAACTCTCAGATTCGATCGCAAATGAGTTTGGTGCTAATATCATTGTTGCACCTCAAGTTGTAGATATGCTTGGAATTGCAAGAGAAGTCAACATACCTGTATTTTCCCAACACGTCGATTATAATTCGCCTGGTAGTGCTACTGGGCATATTGAGGTTAGTGCTTTGCAAGAAGGAGGGATACAGGGTACCTTATTGAATCATTCAGAAAAGCGATTAGAAATTAGTATTCTTGAACAAAGTGTCCAACTTGCATCAGCACATGATTTGAAAACAATCGTTTGTGCTGGAACTATTAATTTATCTAGCGCTGTCAGTTCATTTAATCCATGGGCAGTTGCTATGGAGCCACCTGAGTTGATAGGTGGCGATGTTAGTGTTACCACAAGACCACAAGCTGTTAAAGACACAGTATCAGCCGTAGCATCCGTTAATCCATCAATTATACCATTGACAGGTGCAGGTGTGAAAACTGCAGAACATTTGGGTGTTGCAATTGATTTGGGGAGTAAAGGTGTTTTATTAGCTTCTGGGATTGTTAAAGCCAAAGATCAGAAAAAAGTACTTGAAGAAATGGCAAAGATTATGATTAAATACTGATGTCATTAATAATTATATCTTAAATCCTCGTGTAATAAATTCCTTAGTATTTAGATCGAAAACCGCTAGAAATGATTATTATCTTTGAAATAAGTAATACAAATGGTGGCAGGTAAAGAAGTTGCATTCACATTTAAAATTCTCCTCCTTGGTGATGGAAGGGTAGGAAAAACTTCACTAGTAAACAGATTTGTGAAAAACACGTTTACTAAGAGCTACCTCCACACAATCGGAATGGAGCCCTCTTTCCACAATTTAAATGTTCAAAAAACGGATATTGCATTACAGATATTTGATATTGCAGGTGAAAAATCGTTCTCGAAGTTAAGAGAAATGTTTTATCGTGGTGCTCGTGGGGGTCTAATTACTTTTGATCTCACTAGAAGAGATACATTGGCTTCTGTTGAAGCATGGCATCAAGAAGTATTAAAAAAAGCCAAGGGGGGGAAGTATATACTTGTTGGAAACAAAAATGATTTGCCAGATCAGAGACAAGTCACTTTTGAAGAAGCGGAAAAAGTCAAAGATAAATTAAATCTACTAGACTATATCGAAACAAGTGCATTAACAGGTGATCACGTAGCAGATGCGTTTACAAAACTTGCAAACCTGATATTGGATCAAATCAAAAAATGATTTCCATTTAGACATCCCCTGATTTAAAGCTCCTAAAGTACAGAATCCCGAATCCAGATACAAAATAGGTTTTCAATCGATTTAATATATCAATTTCAAATATTTTGGATATAGCCAATGAGAATCATTAATTGTAAAAATATAGTTGCACCTAAAACAAACGTAAATCCTTGGCTCAAAACACTAAAACCATTCATTAATTCCTTCATATCACTTCCTTCGGTGGAAACAATGTTTTTGAAATTTTGGACAGGTAGAAATAGTGAAACAGCTATTGCTATAAAGGCTAAACCTGTTATAATATCAGTAATGTTTAGAGGACTAACAAGCCCTAATATCACTATTACAAAACCAGCCACTCCTAGACTAATTGAAAGCAAAAATAAACTAAAAGAAAATTCAGTAAATTTCTTGTCTTCAGCACCAGTAAATTCATATTCACTCATCTTACATTTCCTCCTTAAAATAATTTAGAAAATACTAAGATTAAATTCAGAAATCCAAGTATTCCAACTAATAATGCCGATATCTTAAAACCCAAAGTAAATTCTGTTACTCCTTCCATTAATTCGGATATATCCTTTCCTTCACTTGTCGCAATTCTTTTGAAATTATCTGAAGGACGTAATAAAACTAGACCAATAACAATAAGGAATAAAAATTCGAATAACAGTATCACCGCTCGTAGACGATCATCTTCATCTAATTCCCTAATTGCATTTACAGATCCAATAACCCCTCCAAAAACCATTAGCAGGCCTACAATAGATATTTTATTACCTAGGACCCACATGTTTTCTGCTTCTTCATCACTGAATTCATATGCCATGAGAATTGTGTAGGCATTAAACAATATAAGTTTTTACGCTACAAGATTTAATTATAAGCAGTTTTGTGATAATAAGAAATAATGATGACAGCCAAAGAACTTTGAACTAATTTCACACAAATATCATATCAATTATCGATTTTCATATCTTTAAATATGAACTCAAATATAGATTTATTGGGGGTCTCATAGCATTCACAAATGAATTCACAGATGTTTGACGTAATCATTATAGGTGCAGGTCCCGTTGGCTTAGCTGCAGCCATAGAAAGCAAAAGACATGGATTAAAATATACAGTACTGGAAAAAGGAGTTTTAGCAAATTCATTGTTTCATTTTCCATCTGATATGCGATTTTTCACTACTGCAGCATTGTTAGAAATCGGAAATCATCCATTTCCCTCTACTGCCTTGAAACCAGATCGAATGATGGCTTTAGATTACTATCGTCGAGTTACAGAATTGGAACAGTTGAATATAAAATTACATCACGAGGTTGTGTCATTAAATAAAATAAATGACAAATTTATACTTGAAGTGGAAGAGACTTTTCGATCCAAGGTTACTAAGAAAAAATTTGAATCAAGATTTGTAGTCATTGCAACGGGGTATTATGACAATCCCAATGGCTTAGGGGGTATTCCCGGTGAGCAAGGACCTAACACCTCATATTATTACACAGAACCACATCAATTTTTCAATAAAGATGTAGTTGTTATTGGGGCCGGAAATTCTGGTGCTGAGGCTTCTTTGGAATTATATCGGCATGGAGCACGTGTTACCCTAATTCACAATCATGCTAACCCACGTTCAACCTTGAAATATTGGGTAGGTCCTGATTTAGAAAACAGATTAAAAAATCAAGAGATAAAATCAGTGATGCCAGCAAAGGTTACTCAGATCACAAATGAAGGGGTTGAGTTGATTAAAGACACTGAAACTATATTTGTTCCCACTGATTTTGTATTTGTTCTTACTGGATTCCATCCTAATGTTGATTTATTTAGGAATTGGGGAATCGCAATAAATAATGATTTATCCATTTCTTTGACACAATCCCATGAAGTCGTTGATTTTTCAGGATTATATGTAATTGGATCTGCTGGTCATGGTACTGCAATTAACAAAGTATTCATTGAAAATGGCCGAGAACACGCCATTTCTGCAATCAGAGATATTAGTGCTAAATAAAATTATAGACAAGGTTAATTACTTCATTATTGTTGATTAGTTATTCATAAATTTGATTCAGGTGTAACAATGATCCAAACTTCCAGAATTCAATTAAAGACTACTGATGAATTTAATAATAAGGTCATTTTAGATGTTATTTCACGTGATTCGCGATTCTATATACTTTACAAAGATTTAACTTTGTCTGAATTTGAGCTGTCAGGTATTTTGGTACATACCGTGGAATTAAATAATTTAAGCATTAAGCCCAATATAATATATATTGATGAGTTGTATGTTTATATCGGATATGAAAATGGGACAACAGAAGTTCGAGATCTCCAAGATAATCTATCCTATCTGAAAACAACTTCAATTAAGGATCCTGGGGGTCCTGGCAGTCCTCATATTACTGCTATGTTGGCAACTCAAGATTTTTTCCTAGTTAATACGGTAGAAAATGGATTGCTGATATATATTAAACCCTCGATTATATTTTATAAATGGATCATGATCGAATTAGAAACCACGATTACATCATTTGCGATTAATAATCATTTATTATTTGTTTTAACTAAGGATAACGAAATTCATCAGTTAAATTTCATTGAGCAAAGGCTTGATGAAGTGCCAATAGGCGGATTTGAATATGTAGATATTGAATTTGATGGTAGATTTCTCTACTTAGCATCCAAACAGAGCTTACATGTATACGATTATAATAATAACAATCAATTAGTATTTTCACACAAATTTAAAACGAAACAGATCACCTTGTTAGCGAAATTCCATGGAAAATTACTTATTATCCTAAATGAGAATTACCTTACAATACTTCGTATAGATCAAAGTTACACAAATCCTAACTTTACGATTGATTCTGCAATCAAACAAAATCACCCTATGGCAATCCAATTTTACGAAACTATCAAAACTCATTGTACAAATAATATTGAGGATGATAACAAATTTGTTTGGGTAAAGGGTAATGAGGTATATGTGAGCTCTATTACGGCATAAGAGAAATTTTAGCCATCAGATGTATGTAGTTTCAATTAGCAAGAATTCTATTCAGGTTGACGATTAATTCTTGATACTCTACAATTAAATCGTCTTTACATTTAGCCACGAATGTAGCATCATGAATTTTGTTAAAATGAATTAGAAATTTCATCTCAATTTCCTTAAATTCTTCACCCGTGATAACAAATTCACAATTTTTGGATGAAATGGACATGCAAGATATTTGTTTCAACTATCTTCTTTTCTCATCTTTACAAATAAAATTATCGATTGACAGGAATTTCATTTTATGACTTAATTAAATGGAGCTAAACATTATTTTGAACATAATTCGATTTTGTATTATTAAGGCTCATAGCACTCAATTATTACAAATCAATATTTTACAGTTTACCTAAAGCCTGAAAGTATCTTTTCAGAACTTCCTTTCCTCCCACCAGATTTTTTATACGAATCCTTTCATTTTGACTATGTGCACCATCAGAATCTTGTCCAATACCTAATGATACAGCAGGAGCACCCAGAGTTTTTTCCATAAAGGGGACGATCGGAATTGATCCACCAGATCTCACAAGGCTAGGTTCAATATTCCAATATTCCTTCAGCACTTTCTTGCCCACCTCAAATAAAAAGTTGTTTGGATCACCATACCACCAATCCCCAGTACCTAACGTGTGCACAACTAAATCATTCGGTGAATTTTGTTTCTCAAATAAATGTTTTACATGTTTAGTAAAGAGATTAGCGATCTCCTGAGGGTCTTGATCTGGCACTAAACGCATACTTACTTTACCATTTACTTTAGCTGGAATCACTGTTTTGGCACCCTTTCCACTAAATGCACCCTCAATCCCATGAAGAGAAATACTTGGGTGTCTCCAAGTATTCATCAATACCTCTTTCTTATCATAGGAATTCAATCCTTTTAGTCCCAATGTGTCACGATACTCTTCCGCATCGAATTCAATATTTTCATATAATTCATTCTCTTCTTTTGTAACAGGTCGAACTTTGTCATAGAACCCCTCAATAGTAGCTTTCCCACTACCATCTTTGAGATCTGCCATAATTTTAATTAAATCGGTTAGAGGCTCTCTAAAGGTCCCTCCTGAACCAGAATGTACATCTTTTACTGGCCCTTTTATCTCGATACCCATATATGCGATACCTCTGAATCCATAATCCATAGCAGGTACATTATCTCCGAACCAACCAGTATCCAAAATAAGTATCCCATCAATTTTGCCAAGCCAATCTCTATGCTTTGTAACCGTTTCTTCAAAACCCCCAGAAGCACTTTCCTCTTCACCCTCATAGATGAATCTGAAATTAATTGGTAACTCCCCATCATTTTGAATTTCCTTCAACGCAGTCAATGCAGTAGCAATTCCACTTTTATCGTCTGATGCTCCTCTGCCGTAGAGGTATCCATCTTTTTCTGTAATCACAAATGGATCTGTGTCCCAGCCATCTTCTATTGATGCTGGTTGTACATCATAGTGACTATAAATTGCTAATGTTTTTCTTTTGGGATCATTTCCTAAACTTGCTAAAATGAGTGGATTTAATCCTTGGACCTCATTACTCACCAACAATGTATCCATTCCCATCTTATTCATATCATTTTGGATGAACTTTGCTGTTTCCAACGCATCTGATCTTCGATCTGGATCTGCACTCACTGAAGGCATTGAGACTAATTTTCGTAAATAATCAATAATCGGTTCAGTCACAAATTCGATTGGATTCAAAATGATTTGTAGATTTCGAGATTATCAATTTATTTTGACAGAAATTGAAAGATTTTCTTTTCACAAACCATTTAATAAATTAAATTCTATGAAATATGAACACAATATGCTTTTCAAGTTCTATAAGAATACTTTCAATACACCACCTCCACCCGAACGAAGAACTTTATTCGACTCATTGTATAAAAAACATGGAGTTGAACTTGTCGGTGTATGGACAAATCGAGAGAACCCACTAGAATACTATATGATAACTAAATTTAGGGACGAAGAACATCATAAGGAATTTGTTGCAGCAGTTAAACAAATCCCTGAATATGTAGAAATGACGAGACGAATAAATGAAGTTCGATTGACAGCTGAAATGGTTAACTTGGTTGATTTAGAATAGTATAGAATTCAATATTAGACACCAAGCATTTTAATTAAATAATTAATACCAAATTATACTTGAAAACCGAATTACAATTTCAATTCATAGAAACAAATGGAATCAAACTTCATGTTGCAAGAGCGGGTAATCTTGAAGATCCGCTTGTAATATTTCTCCACGGCTTCCCTGAATTCTGGATTAGTTTTCGTCGACAAGTTGATGCCTTAATAGCCGCCGGTTATCAAGTAATGCTCCCAGACCAAAGAGGATTCAATCTGAGTGATAAGCCATGGCGTATTGGTTCTTATAAACTTGATAAAATGGCTGCAGATGTGATTGGGTTAATCGATCATGCTGGTAAGGACAAGGCATACGTTGTTGGACATGATTGGGGTGCTGCAGTAACCTGGTTCTTAGGATCTTCCTATCCAGACCGGTTACACAAAATAATTACACTCAATGTCCCTCATAATTCAATATTTAGGAAATATATGTTCACAAATAAAGAACAAAGGAAAAAAAGTCAGTATATGTATGATTTTCAGTGGCCAATTGTTCCACAAATTGCACTTAGAAGAAAGGATTTCAAAAATTTGGTTAAAACTATCCAGAAGAGTAGTGTGAAAGGAACATTTAGTGATGCAGATATGGAAGAATACAAATCAGCTTGGAAACAGCGAAGAGCTATACCCTGTATGTTAAACTGGTATAGGGCTTCATTTCGTAGAAAACTAAAAATGCCCAATAGACAAGTGACCATTCCAAATCTTATCATTTGGGGAGAAAAGGATAATTTCTTGATGAAGGAAATGGCAGAAGCAAGTTTGAAATATTGTGATCAAGGTAAACTAGAATATATTGAAGATGCAACTCATTGGGTACAACATGAGAAACCTGAATTAGTTTCGAAATTAATTGTTGATTTTCTTTTAGACTAAAACTAAAATTGTGTTAATTCTTTGATAAGTGTATTTTTAAAGATACCCACTAAATTAATCATGTGCCATCTCGGTTCGCTTTTTTTGCGGAAAAAGAAGATTTGATAAATCGTTTCCCGATAGATAAGATTGATATTGATTATTACAATTATTATAATATCAAGCCAACAAATCGCGTGATTGGGATCGTTCATAATGATGAAACTCAGGAAAATGAAGCAGTTAGGCTTAGATGGGGTTTTGTTAAGGGTAACAAATTTTTCAAAGCTAGAGGAGAAACAATACATGAGAAAAGGTTATTTGGTAAAGCTTTCAAGGAACGAAGATGTCTTATTCTTGCAAATGGTTTTTTTGAATGGAAGAAAGAAAATGGAAAGAGCATTCCTTTTTATTTTAAAATGAAAAATAACAGTATGTTTGCTATTGGTGGAGTTTACAACAAATATATTGACAAAGATGATGACGATAAAACCAAATATAGATTTGCGATAATTACAGTTGAACCAAATGAAGTTGTGGAGGAGATATTTCATAGAATGCCCCTCATATTCACACTACAAAATGAAACGAAATGGTTAGATTCTGTGACATCTGAGGAAGATTTACTCTCAATGATGGTACCTTACTCAGGTGATTTAATGGAAAAGTACCAAGTGCGTGAACTGCCTGGTCGTAAAGATCGGGGTCCTGATACCATTGCACCAGTAGCCAAAACAGCGGCATTAGATGATTTTTTCTAATTAATGGGTAAATTTACGGGGTTGGGGTAATCGCTCTCCTTTGTCTTTGGCTTCGTTTATTGTACTTTTCAACGAAATTTGTAATTCCTCAAGAGCCATTTCCGGTGTATCACCTGATGCTATACAATACTGTAAATCAGGGATTTTTGCGATGTATGATTTTTCATCTTTGTTATAATTAATTTCTACGGGGTAATCAGGGATATTTTGAGGATATCGCTTTATAGCCATTCTAATCGATTTTTATTGGGTAAGGATTTAAATCATCCGTCGTTAAAATCTTCAAATCTTAGCCTTTTTAATAAAGGATTGAAAGTATAGTTAATCCACAAACTTTCGCAATATCTTGGAATGATATTGTGATTATTTGAGGATAAATTCAACTGAATTCATTAGTAACCCATCTAGTTATTGATTTTATTTCATAATTAGAGACATTTAATTACCGCTCTATTAATCTTAATACCTTAGTAGACTAAGGTTAAATCTCCATATTCATGCCAGTGATACTCATCCTCTACCGCAAGGTTGTAACCATCTAAGAGGAGATCATCGGTTGTAAACGCTAGCATTATCTGCATATGGCTTTCCTCAGGAATATGCATACCGGATATAATTCCTGTAACCACTTGGGTTTGATAATTTTGATGTATTACAAAATTAGTTATATCTTTACTCGGGACAATTTTGCCTTCATTTTTTGAAGCAATAGCTTCTAAAGCTCTGACAACCGATGTTCCGAGTGCAATTATTTTTTTGCCTTCCATCTTAGCATTTTGAATTGAATCTGCACTTTTTTTATTTACTTCATATATTTCTGGAAGTGGTAAGTAAGAGTCTACTTCGGTATTTCCCGTACTAGAGATTCCCGCGGAATGAGATATGGGCACAATAATAACTCCTTTACGAATTAATTTGTTTATTAGACTCCATGAAAACTGAAATGAAGCCGATGGTGGTTCTAATGATAAAGGTGGGCCACTGAAAAGAGTTTGTTGGTCCCAAATTGCCAATTGGTCTTCTAAATACGAATATTGTATTGGTGTGCCGATCTCATAAATTTTGTTCCAGAGTTCTTCCGAAGAGATATCTGTTTGGAATTCAATTTGAATGAACTTACCTGGTTTGACGAATATTTCTTTGACAGTCATGAATAGACCGTTTTGGAACGTAATAATATCGCCCTTAAATAAATTGTTTATGTCTTTCCTATCCTCGGTTTTTTGTCTCCAGTCTCCACCCGCAAATGTAATGGCTTTCCAATTGTATCCACAGGTAAAATCAGTTCCTACCCATCCTGCTAATCTAATTTCTATATCTTCATTGGTCCTCATGACCTTACCTTGCATACTTCCAGGTATCGTCCCACTTTGATTGATAACAATCACATCTCCCTCATCAAAATATGCTTCAATATTGTCGAGAGAATCAGATTTTACCTCTTTCAACTTGTTATTAATTACTAACAATTTCGTCTTTGGATTCTTTTGAATACTTCGAGTCGCAAATTTTATTTTTGATGTATCAAATTTAAATTGTATTAATTGGATAATATCATCCTCCATTCACTTGAATTAAATCTGACTTGTCCACTTCCAGAGAGAATGTGCAACTTTTCGACAAATTGTAATAAATCATATCCCACATGCTTAGGATTATGCAGGTCATTGGGATCTGCTTCTGGGATTGCATCAAAATGCATTGGAGTTGCCATATCACCTGGATCTACAGAGAGTACTTGGACCCCAGTACCAAATAGTTCAGCATTCCAGATCTTAGACATATGATCTAATGCTGCTTTTGATATCGAATATGATCCCCAAGTTTCATAGGTTGATATCGCGGCATCACTAGAAATATTTATGACTAGCCCATGGTTTTGTAATATCATAGAGGGTAGCAATGCTTTCGTTAGTCTAAAGGGTCCAATTAGGTTCGTTTCAAGAACATTCGAAAAATCCTCACATTCGGTGTCTAGCAAAAGCTTCAAAGGGGTGGCTCCTAAGTAACTTGCATTATTGATTAATATATCAATCCCACCAAGATGTCCAAGTACATTACCGGTTAATTTGTAGATCTCATCCTTATTTGAAATATCACCGCGGATGGTTATAATATCCGGATATTGGTTTTTTATTTCATTTAGGGGTGCCAATTTTCTTGCTATAATTGCCACTTTAGCTCCAAGTTCGTTTAGTCTTAATGCTAGTTCCTTCCCAAGACCAGAAGTTCCTCCTGTTATCAGTACTCTGGAATCTTTCAGTTTTATTTGTTTTTGGTATAAATTATTTTGTTTAATCATTGAATTTACCTCTATTGTATTAATTATTAGTTTCTCACAATAATATACACCTCGGCAATAAATATACTTGTTTGTTTATAAATTATAAAAATAGGTCTAAGGCCCTTATACAATCTGAATCAAGAATTGAATTTTTGAGATACCGAATAATTTGTGGTCAAATCATGAGGATAACCGAGTTCCTCAAGTAGAGAAATAATTCTTTGTCTGTCTTTACCCTTACTCCCTTTTTTATCAATCAGAAATAGTTTATCCTTTGCAAGAGTTTTTTCCCATGCTTGTTGAAGCATATATTTAGTCACATCTTCCATGAAATACTTAGGCATAATATGACCAAACAAAAACATTTCAGCTTCTATTCTTTTTATGAATGAAGGGGCATAGTGTCCCCCACCTATACCTATTATTGCAGGTAGATTTTCTGTAATTGAATTATTTACATACTCATTTGCTATATCGAGAATAGATAGGGCTACTACTTTGCAAGCATCAAGATCTGTCCATTCATCAATTGTTCCTCCTACTTCAATAAAAATTGATGGTGCTGTTAATTGGGTTGGTCCATGATGAGTTGCTTCAACACCCACCCAATAATCAGTAAGGTCCTCTTGTTCTTTGTGCTTTTTTAGAGCAAAATACCCCTTAGTTAATGCCCAAGAAGACGTTATTGAAAGAGTGTTATCCATTCCGCTTTCATGTTTTGCTTGACTCCAATTGCCTAATGGGTGAACCAAAATTGCCTTTTGTTTTGCTTTTGATAGGTGTTTTGAAGCGAATATTACCAATTTTGCATTGAAAAAATCTGATAAAAAATCAGCCTGAAAATGATATGGTGACATCGTAAATAGTGCTATAGTGTTTTCAGCATTATATTGAAGTTGATAATTTCCAAGTGGCCAATTCGGCGGAATTTTCACATTTGATGCATTTTCTAGAGGACAATTTTCTCGAATGAATTCTGCAATATTCATACCAGCTTCATCTTGTTCTGAAACAATAATTACAACATTAGCTTTTATCAAACTCTCTCCTATGAAGTGTAAAGACGGGTAATATAAATTTACTGACAAAATCATTGAAAATAAATTGCTATAGTTTTTTGGACATATTTTAATTAAAGAACCGATCCAGCAAAA
>JAAFKL010000202.1 GCA_021399405.1 Candidatus Heimdallarchaeota archaeon
GCTTTTGTACTAAAGAATGTTTTTCGAATAATAGTGACTACATTGAATCGACCTGCGTTTCATGACCTAGATATTGATTTATCACAGAATGAGGCTCGTGTCTTACACAGCATCATAAAAATGCCTAATTACTCAGATCAAATAATTCATAGCACAATCAAGATGAAGAAAAGTACGTTCAGCTCGATCAAAACACGTCTTAAGGAACAGGACTTCTACCGACGCTACTTCATCCCAAATTTCCCTAAGATCGGATTTGAATTACTCATGCTCCAACACGGGAGATTAAACCAGTTTAGTACCTATGAGGAGAGGATGCGAATAGCCAAAGATTTGATCGAGGGTTTTGTGGAGGATTTTCATGTGGTTTCTGAGGATAACCAGAAATACATGCTCTCTGTTAGCCAGAACCTAACAGAGTACTCAAAGAACCAACAGGCATTTCTTCAACTGTATTTGCAGAATAATTTCCTGAGCAAACGAGGCATGCATACTGTGGCCTTCCCCTTTGAGATAAGCAGGGTCTGGAGTTTTATGGACTTCGAATCTCTAGTCGCCGACTTATTTGGATTTGCCAGCGAACCATATGACACCAGAAAAGTAATCCCAACAGGTCCAGTGAGAGTGGAGAAATTGACCCGGGCAGAGAAAAAGGTACTCGCCGGTTTAGTCAAATTCCCTGAGGAGAGCGACACTCTAATAGCTAATAACATTGAGGTTTCCAGAAATACAGTGGCCAATGCCAAGAGAAAATTCGTCTCTGGGGGGATCGCATTTCCCAGGGTTGTCCCCAACTTGGAGAAGATCGGTCTCAAAATATTAAATTTCTCGTATAGAAGGTTCAATACAAAACTAAAGGCATCAGAGAGAATTGAAGCCGTTGAAAAAGTGAGGCAGTTACTCGCACCATTTCTGTTCATAAGCAATGACGTAGACGGATTTATAACCTCCGCTCATACCTCGATGGATGAATACAATACCATCAATGATGAGCTGAATGATTTTTATTCACGCAACGATTACCTAATGGATGAGCATACTGTAAGCTACCAATTGAAGATAGACAAGATAAAATGGATAAAGCAATTTGATTTTCTTCCATCAACACTGAAAATATTTAATTTCAATGAAGATTTTGGCACCAATTAATCTTGTACAATCAAAGATATGCATAGAAGTTTGGCAAAAACGAATTAATATTTTAGCATCCTCTACAATGAATAATGAAATTACATTTCTTATCCAATTACGATTGGATTCACGGGGTTATGAATCTCATAAATCTAGTGAAATATCTTTATTTCTCACCTGTGACCCTATAACTAGACCAGATGAGATAAGCACTAAATTTTTAATGATATATTGCCCTTCAAGGGTGGGAATCAAGAATCCAGACCATGTGACCTCTGGTAGTATGATCAGTGGTAAAAAGGTGCCAATCATTTGCGTAAATAAAAGAAGAATGCCTAAGCGGTTCAATTTTTTTATTATCAACGATATTCCTATCATTACTTCCCAGATACCTAGAATTGGCACAAATATTTCGGGTGGAATAAAGTAGATTGTGTTTTCTACCAGTTCCAGAGCTGATGACAAGCCAAATGGTTTCAATATTCCAAACCATACAAATACAACTCCAATGGAAAATCTAAGTGCAGGCATACTGATTTCATTCATGAATTTTGTAATTGCAAGATCCCAATCGTTTATGGTTTTCCCAAGTATTCTTCTGTCTAATACTGACATTTCAAATCAAATGAGTAATATTTCTAATTATATATTTGTATAATGCCATTTGTCTAGTTTTATCAAAAACCAATACTTAAGGTATAAAACAAAAATTCATAGACAAAGGCAGAATATTTGAAGATAAAAATTTGAAATATTGATGATTAAATAATTATTCCATATAATTGCGATAAAATTTATATTAACTGAGTATAGATATTATTTTAATGGCGATAGCACGAGGATTAATGAGGAGAAGGAAATACGGAGATACCAGTCACCTATATCTGGGTACAACATACAAAGTAATCAAATACTGTATCCGTTGTCAGAATACAAAGGACGATCATGGTGAATGCAACATTGGTGAATTCACACCCTATAAGATCAAGAAACAGGTGAAATTTGGGGATACTTGGGGTCAATTAGTTTTTGGTTTAGCAGCAACGGCATTTGGAATTTTCAACTATGATGACTTATTCCGTTTGATTTTTGGACTAGTCGTAGGTCTCTATGTTCTATATTTCTTTATTTCTAATTTTGGGGATGGCTCTAATGTAACAGAGGATGGATACAGAATCAGTAATGAAATGATGAAATCATCAGGGAAGTGGAAAGA
>JAAFKL010000203.1 GCA_021399405.1 Candidatus Heimdallarchaeota archaeon
ATCAATTGATTCTGGCCAGGTTTCTGCTATCTGTTGTCGATAATCTGGTTCATATTCCATCTCAAATTCCGGAATATGTTGAGTAATCTCTTCCGCCAGTTCTTGGGGGCTGAAACTAATTCCAGCAAGATTAAATGTACGTTGCGTAAAGATTGAATCATCTGCCTTTAACAGTTGAATAGTACCAAGCAAACAATCATCCATATGCATCATGGGAAGGTTGGTATCAGGTTTCAAGAAACTAGTGTATCTCTTGTTCTTCAGCGCTTCATAAAATATTTCAACTGCATAGTCGGTAGTTCCTCCACCGGGTGGAGACTTCCATGAAATAATACCAGGATAGCGTAATGATCTGAAATCCACGCCCCATTTATTGTGATAGTATTCACCCAGTAATTCCATATAGACTTTTGATACACCATAAATAGTGGTGGGACGCATGACAGTGAAATCAGGAGTGTTGATTCGGGGAGTAGTGGGTCCGAATGCTGCTATTGAACTGGGGGAAAGAATACGCAGATCAAATTCCTTTGCTATATCGACAGCGTTTTCAAAACCCCGGATATTTACATCCATTGCTAGTTTGGGCTTCCTTTCACCTGAAGCAGATAGAATACTAGCATTATGTACTAACCAATCAATATCATGATTTACTATTAATTCAGTAAACTTATCCTTCTCCAGTACATCGAGATATTCGTAAGGTCCATCTCCATGGATGTCAGCAGCTTGTTGCCGAATATCTGTTGCAATGACATTTTCTTTTCCATAATCCGTGCGTAACATAGCAACCAATTCGGTTCCTATTTGTCCCAAGCTTCCTGTAACTAGAATATTTGTCATCTATAACCACACAAAAAACACGATGGAAATCGCTAAGATAGTATTCATTTGAGATTATAATTATAATTCGGCAAGTACGTAAAATATTACTACCTGTGTGAGATCTTGAGCACAATTAGACATATTTTGAGTCCCACGACCCACATAATTTGTATTAATCTGGGTATTATGTAGATATTATATTACCCTTTAATAGTAAAATGGTAATCTATTATAGGCACTCTAGATCACTAATTAGAATAGATGTCAACTTAGTTAATACACAATTACTATGCATTCATCTTCATATCTTCGATTATCACTATTCATTTTCAATACAAATATCTGCACTATGGATTTAATAAACTATATTCAATTAATTTATGATAATTAACGTTCCGTCATAATAAAATATATAACTATACATTGTGCTAATATTATTGTGTCCCACTCCAGAAGACGTACCTATCGAAGAGAGGACAAGCAAATTTCCTTCTTTACCAGCTCCGAGATACATGAATCCATCAAGTTACAAGCCAAACAAAACAACACTTCCATCAAAGATTATTTGGTGCGACTGCACATCAATGCTACTAATGATAACTCACAAGATAATTTGATAGCAGAAGTGCATGTAATGATGAAACGATTGCTAGATACCCAAGCATTTTTGGTCGTACCACAACAGCAACAATCGAATCCATCATCAAATTTGATGGGTGGGTTGCAATCCACCTCAGTGAATCCAAATGCCGCAGAACCACATCGATTCACTAATGGATCACCATCGCATCTTGAGGATGAATCTTTGTCTCAACATACTGGCATGCGCGCTCAAAATAAAATTGAGTCTCAATCTTTTGACAATATCCCTTACTCGGATGGCCTAACATTCTCACCAAAACTAGAATTATATCTCTCTAGCATTACCAGGGTTAATACTTATGAAACCATGCGAAAAATTATCTTTTCATTATACAAATTGAAAGAAGCAACTCATTATCAGATTAACAAGGAAATTGGCCATACCACTCATAATCAACCAAGAGCACTCAAGAGAGCTGTCGAGGACCGGATAATTTTGGTGGATGAACCGGATAATCCCAAGGAACCATACTATTACAGATTGAATCCTGCCTATCTGTGATTAATTAGATTTTCTGATTAAAACAAAACTACATTACAATGCTATTTCTTTCTTCTAAGGTCCTTCGATAATATGATATTGAATAGTAGCTAAGGTAAATGACAATTGCGATAAGAAGTAGATAATACATCACATTGTTAATACCAGCGAATATAAGGAAAATAATCGCACTACTGAAAAATGGGGAAAATAGAACTACTATTAATATGATCTTAATAATAGTAGATTTTGATTCCTCCAAATCCTCATGATATCCGTATGCTTCACTGTTCTCCATGGTTTCAAACCTACTCAGTTTATCTCATGCTCTGATTACTACAATTTAAATTGATTGGAATTGGAAACAATACAATCGATCTTCTTGAGATTTACTATCTAATTTACCAGTTACACTATCTATCCTGAGAATTCCTTGGCTGCAAGATAGAAAAAGTAGAGAGCAACCATCTGCATAACATGATAAAGATCATTATGGTTGAAATGTTTGTGTAATTTATATCCACTCTGCTGTATTCCAGCAGCAAAGAATGCAATAACAATTCCAATAATGAGATATTCAACAGATTGTTCATCCTCTTGCCAATATCTAAAGATTAGAAATAGTAAACTAATAATCATGGTTCCACCGTAATTTATTATCACACTTAGAAAGGTTACCTCATCTTGTCCCCTGATCCAAATCTGATACATGACCAGTTGAATTAGGATCAATATGATCAAAATAATTTTTGTAATTGAAGAGAAATATTCTGAAATAATAGCCAGCTCAAAAAATGTTGTTCCCACAGCAATACTTTGGACTGTGAGTAACCATGTGAGTTTGTGTCGATCTTCCCCAAGGTATTCAGTAAACCCATGTGATGTACCACCGGAAATTGCACCGATAGCAGTTGCAAGAAAAAGAAATACAAAATACAGCCTCGGTAAGTTGGAAATTGATGGTTTAAGTAGGAAAATAAAAATTATTAATTCCAATGCAATCAAATAATCAGTAATCATAGTCATTGGTTCAGTGATTTTTGGGGGATCTGTGGTTTTCTCAGAACTCATTAATTTCAACTCACATGCGATTCAGATATTATCTGATAAAATAATAAACTTCTCCACTACGACTAAATCTACCGATATATCCCAAATCAAATAATTTTTCCAAGCGATCCTTAGCATCCATTTCTGCAATTTTGAGAGATAGTGTAACTAAATTAACGTCTACTTCTCCTTTAGTTAACATTAATTTTGCAACTAGTTGAAGCTCACTCTTTATTGTTAACAAAGCGATTGCATCGAGTGGTACTTTTGGATCTATTCGCAGATCTTCAATCAAACCAAATACTTCATCAACGTCTTCATCAAAGTCTTCGAAATCAATCAATTCACCGCCCCAATTCTCAATTTTGGATTTATATTTACGGATGAAACGGAGAACTAGATATTTAGATTTCTGCATTACCTCTGGATTCTTGGTACCAACAACCACTATTGAAAATGGGCCAGCTTTCTCGGAGATAAATGAAAATGGGCCCGCTGTTACCTCGCTGAAATTAGAACCTACTACTTCTCTCACAAATACCTGCATAGCTGTTAACATAGCGGAGACTAGATGTGCGCTGGGGGCTATGGCAGAATATGCTTTGAAATAAGCACACCTTCCATCATCAACAATTACATAGATTGCGTGAATTCGTAGTTTGTGGGTTAATATTTCCATTTTATCATCTACCCTTTCAATTGAACAACATAACCTGCAATCTGTGCAATATGCTTTGCCAATTTGCCATTTGGATTGATAACTACGTGTACTGGCCTTCGGGCTTCCACACCCTCAAGAAAATACATAGCGAATTCTCCTTCTTTATCCAAAACATCCAAATCGTTGGTAATGAAACCTGCGATCTTGATCTTATCAGATCCAACTGGGTCGATGATGTGTTTTTTCACTAATTCACGTGTATATTCTTCTGCTTCCTCATCAACAAATGCTTGGGGAACCTGATTCAATACGAGTGAAGTGTCTGGTTTTAGAGCCATGTGCAAAGTCTTCAACATCTCTCCAGTACCACCTAAATCTGCATTCACCAATCTTAACATCAGTATCAGATGATCGGCAGCTGCTACACAATTGAGTGAATCCTTGGAAAAACCTGGAGAGGTATCGAGTATAATGAAATCTGCATTCCATGGATCAGTAGGAAGTATCTCTTTTACCAGGTTGATTAATTTGTACAATTCCTCCATCGACTGTTGCTTATCAGTATCGGCTAGTTTCGAGATGAAACTACCTTTGAAATTTGCAATAGCCATAAATAGCTTCCCAGGTACATCAGTACCTGCAAGATCAGTTGTATCAAAAAATATTTGATCCAATCCTAATGCATCAGAAAAGTAATCATTAATGTGCTTGTTAGGAAAATCCTTGACATAAGTCTGTAGACTCGGAGCACCTAGATCCATATCAATGATAAACACACGATATCCTAACTTAGCTAGATGTGCTGCCAAATTCACTGAAACTAGGGTTTTACCTGTACCCCCTCTTAAACTATGAACGGTTATGGTTAAAGCCATAGATTATGTAACCAACCCCTCAATGGTAATAAATGTTATAAGATTCTTGCACGTTAGATTTAGTATCGGGTTCCTTTTTGCAATAAACTTCATTGAATACCATAATTTTGGAAAAGTATAGTATAATCAACTTATCATTCTACTCAAAAAACAATTTACACATTCCATTTCAACAAAAGCTAAATAATTCTGATCTAAAGCAATTGTATGTATGGCGGGCAGTACCAATCTAGAGTTGCTAATAATGATACCGCAATTAAACTTATGTGGGCAGGCATCATCAGCTATGTTTTTGGATTGATAACACCCCAATACATGGCAGACCCTGTTTATTTTATTGACACCACTCTTTACACATGGGATGTGCTATCAGAAATAGGGTTGGGTCTTATCGTTGTTGGGATAATTTTAACATATGTGGGAATAACAAAAGCTCGATTATTCGATGGGGTGAAAAAATTTACAGTCTCTGGTGCATTCCTTGTATTTATTCCAATCTTGGTTTTACAAAACATAAAAGTAGATTATAGAAATGCGGTGGGGAGAGATATTGTAGAATATTCAATTGGATATTATGCGCTTTGGTTAGGTGTCATTTTATCAGTGATCGGATCATTCAAAGCCATATCCTATCCGCAGTATATGTCATATGGATATAATCAACAACAAGCAGGATATCCTCCACAATATCCACCTACTTACCAACAAGGCCAACAACAAAATTATACTCAACAGCCCACTCAACAATATCAGCAACCTCCGGGTCAGCCGCCTGGTCAGCCACCCGTTCAACCTCCATCTTATATTGAACCTGAACCAACATATACCCAATCTCAGCCAGTTTACACAGGTCAACCTGTTTCTGGGAACCAGTTACAACATAATTACTGTGGAAACTGTGGACAAGATAACGATATAGGAGTTAGCTTCTGCGTAAATTGTGGAACGAAGTTTGAGACAGCAACACAATAATCTCATTAAAAACAGTGGTCACTTATCCTTTCGATCTGATAATTATAATTAATATTGGAGTTTGTACTATTAATAATGAAAATTGAAAATCCTATATGAATAAAATAGTCAAACCGTCTATAATTAAATATCTTGGACTTGATCAACAATCGAATGAGATACAATCAATATTTACCCGATTTATTCTAATGGTAATGCTTGAAAATATAGTCAAAGGGATTACAAGCTCTTTTTTTATTCTCTATATTATTGATGATCAGGGATTTGAAAAGGCCAGTATTATCACTTCAATTCTATTAATAGTGAAATTATTGACTGATTATCCTAGTGGTTCACTTAGTGATTATATTGGTCAATCGAAGGTTTTAGCTATCTCTTATGTCTTCTATAGCATTGCAATTTCGATTCTAGTTTTAGCAAATGATTTCTTTGCATTCGTCGTTGTAGCCGTATTTCTAGGCCTGGCAGATGCACAATCATCTGGTACAATATTCTCCTGGCTTGATAATAATTACAAGAAATTAGCAGTTATTAGTGATCCTGAAAATCGAATCTATGCATTTGCAAAAACTCGATCTAGGACCTTGTACCGAATAGTTCTTGGACTAGCGGTAATTATTGGGGGATCACTTTCAACCAATTTTTCAAGGGTATTTGTGTTTAAGATTGAAGCTTCACTAGCTCTTTTTGCAATTTTTTTGTCTTTGATATTTCTCAGAAATTCTAAGAATTTTGATGTTAAATCCACAAATGAGAGTTATATGGATCATCTGCGAGGTGGAATATCATTTATTTTTTCTAGTAAAAAAAAATTCATCTTCATCATTGGAACATCAATTTATGATGCGGGTTGGATGATTTGGATTTCTATTGTCCTTTTTCCTTTTTATTTTGGTTATACTGGGTCTGATCAAGCATCAACGTTACTAAGATCAACCATTTTTTTCAGTGGGACAATCGTAGTCTTGTTAGCATCCAAACTGAGCAAATCGTACAAAAAAGAACAGCTTGCTGTGGCTCAGTTCATTCATATTCTAATCATGCTTGGAGGAATTGCAATACTAATGTTAATCATTCCTGTGCAACGTGAGTTGAATTTAATGGCAAGTGTAGCTATCCTGATCCTATTTAATATCTCTAATATCATATCAGTAGTAGTAAATAGCCTTGAAAGTAGACTTTATGTGGATCTAATTCCATCTGAGTATCGAAATAGCGTATATTCACTTATACCAACGCTTACAGCTTTCTTTGCAATAAGTGTCCTTCCATTAACAGGTAAGCTGATTCAACAGGAGGGATTACTCAGCGGTTTATGGGTAGTAATAGCACTGGGTATGATTGGCACTTTGATGTTACATTGGTCGATTTATTTATTAGATCAAGGTGAAATAAAAGTAGAACAGGCTTTAATAGCTACTACAACTACTGGATAAAGTAATAATAGGTTTCAGCCTTAATTATCATATTATCCACGGTAACATCTGCGTATTATGTTTAGATTTATAATCCAAGATTTGATATTATATTGTCTTTATTGACTCCGTTAAATAATTCCAACCACCACCCCGGAGCTCAATATTCTCTCTCTTCAACAACAATCAATCTTTTCGTCATTCACTGAAGAGAGACTTTTTCTTTTTTTATCAAGTTGTCATGGTGTTTCCTAGATATTTCTGAGGTAATATCATGGATTAAGTTTAATGGAGACTTTACCAAGGTATGGAAGTATTACTAAATCAAAATTTCTTCCCTGTAAAGATCATTAAGAGCAAAATGCTGATTTTTGAAATCCTATTACTCGTTATCTTATTTACCAATATTACCATTTTCTCAACATTATTGTTATCTGATTTATTTACAGAGGTAAGTTTATTCTATTCATTACTATTCATCCAGACTTTATACAATTTCTTTCCATTCATTCTACTGATCCATCTATTCTACATTGGTATTTCCAATTACTAAGTTATCCGATTTAAAATCCTACTAAATCCTGAACAAATATCTATCGAATCTAGAAAACTATCAAATCGACTGATAATAATGTAAGTATATCCATGTTGATTCCAAAAGACTATCTAGAAATCTTACAAAGGGTAAATACTACAAATATTTCGGATGCTATGGATAAACTTCGAATTCACGGGGTCCTAGAGGGAATAAATTGTATGAATAAGAATGCCAAAAGAGTTTTTGGTAGAGCAGTTACAGTGAAGCTTACCAACAAAAGAGTTGAGAATCCTGCACATTTAGGAATTGATGCAATTGAATTGGCAAATAAAGGCAATGTCATTGTGATGGCGAATGAGGGAAGAACTGAAATGGCATGCTGGGGTGGGATTTTGTCAACAGCAGCCTCAGTTAAAGGAATCAGCACAGTAATTATTGATGGTGCTTGTCGAGATATAGATGAAATTAACGAATTAGAATTCAGTGTTTATGCCAAGGGGGTTTCCCTTCGTACTGCGAGGAATAGAGTATATCAAGAAGCATTAAATGTACCTATCAAGGTTGACGATGTACAAGTTAAACCTAGTGATATCATAGTAGCTGATAAAAATGGTGTAATCTGCATTCCCCAAGAGTACGAGGGCAGTATTTTATCACAAGCCTGGGAGCTTTATCAGTTGGAAACTGACATGATTGCGAAAATAAAATCAGGGACGTCCATTGCTGAAGTGGATCGTGATGTAAAATATAATGATCTTCTCAATATGAAAGATGAGAGTTAGTTTGAAATTATATATTTGGATTTATTATCGGTAATTCTGATATAAATTCTGTATAGATGAATTTGTTTCCTTTATCAGATATTAGTTTGGAGATTGCAAGAACCACTTTGATATTAAGATTATCAACTTCTAATGCTTCTCGAAATATCTTACTGAATATGGGATCAACCTCTTCGCAAGGCCAAAAAGAGTTGGAGTTACGTTGAACAACAAATATAATCATTGTTTTGTGCCCTTCATTAGCTAATTCCATTAATTTAGTCATATGCTTGGATGCTCGACTAGAAACACCATCTGGAAAGCAGGCAACACCATCCTCTACCCTCGTGGTTGATTTTATTTCGGTTATAACCTGCTCTCCTTCAATATTTTTAAGTAAAAAATCGAAACGGTGTGATCCCAAAGGATATTCCTGTTTGATAATACTCCAATCTGCTAATCCTGGAACGAGATTCTGGGCAAAATCTTCGGGTAACCATTTAGCGACGAGATTAGATTGTAATTGCACAACTTCTTTGTTTTTGAAAACCCCCACCACAGAGGCTTTGGTCTTTCGTTTGGGATTATTATTAAGAGTGATTAATACAATTGAATCTTGATTGAGTAGTTCTTTCATCCGTCCAGGATTTGGTAGATGACAGGTAAGTGATTTTGATTTGTATTCAACCTCAACTATGAATCGATTTGGTCGTGATTTGAAGGTAGCTAGTTCAACAGCTATAGGATAGGTATATGGCACCGATAGGTGAGAAAAAAACATAAAATACTAAATCTCATTGAAGCAAATCATCAATTATGATCCAAAAATGGAATTTAATTTCCAATCGTGCTAGCTACAGATTATATAGATTTACCTATTAGTTAGGCTATGGGTTTACGAGAACACGCAGTAGAGCATTACAAAAATGCCTCTGATTTCTTGAAATTAGTACTAACAGACTTTCCAAATGCAAAGCTAGATGAACAAGTTGGCGAAGCAGAAACTGCAAGAATGATGATTAAACACGCAGTGGCTACACCACATTGGTGGATGAAACAATCGGAACGATCTATGTCTTTCCGTGCATCATTTGAGACTATTGATGATATATTCTCTCTTCTTGATAAGCAAAATGAGGAATTCACCCAACTATTGCAAAATGAAACTGAAGTTCATTGGACCCCAACCACTTCAATACCATGGATCATGATACGTTCTGCAAATCACATAATGCATCATGCAGCGATGTTGATATATATGAGACATGTCTGGGGATTGCCGTCGTTGGGACGTGATAACCCCTGGAGTAAAATTGTGGATTACCCTGCAAAATTAATATACAAGAACTAATCAATACTAACTTTCCCACATCAGTTCCAAGAATTTCACAATACCTTTCTTACAATTCTCCTCCCAATCATTTCCGGATTTTCGTCTGCACCATCTGAAATATACTTGTAAGAAATGAAATCAATATCATGAAAATAGCAAGCTTTAGCTATTGCATAGCCCTCCATATCCACCACTTCATACTTTATTGTTCGATCCACTACAAATGAATCTCCACTGTATAGGGTGGCATTCTTACCTATGAGATTATTAGAATGTTTAAAATCTAATTTTAGCGGAATGTCACCATCAAATGGTGTCTCATGAACCCGAAATCCAAGACCTGTAACATCAATATCACGTTGAACAAATTGAGTGCAGTCAATTAATTGACCTTGATTGTATATGTGGGATCCAGCGGTGCCGTAATTAATAATTCGTTTGGGTTTGTGCTCAAATATTGCCTGAGTAGTTTTGATGGCTGCATTAACCTTTCCAACACCAGTGTATATGGTTTTAATATATTTCTCAGTTAGGTTTTGGGTCTCAATAGGTAGAGCTGCGATGAGAATTTCATCAACCATGACTAATAATTCCTACTAGTTTATTAAAATATACTGAGTAGAATTGATTTAATTAAACAAAAAGGATTATTTGGAAATCAGTATTCAAGTGGATTAGGAAGTTGTAATCCTATATTTGTAATATTCCACGATCGATTGCATCGATTACTTGTTTCCCAATAAGATCAAATGATTCATCCACGTTAACCCCGGATTTAGCACTAGTTTCCATATAGTATACGTGAAAACCAAATTGCTTAGTTTGTTCGGTAAGAGCATTTGCATATGCTTGAATCTCATGAGGTTGAACCACAATCTTGTCTTTCAAATCTGCTTTGTTGGCTAGAATTATTACTGGAATTACACCCCTTCCGCTATTTCTCCACAACTCTTCAATCCAACTGGTGATATTAACAAAACTATCACGTCTAGTTAGATCAAAAATACACAAGCCTGCCATCGCACCCCTGAAGAAACGTGCTCTCACCGTTTTGTAAGATTCTTGACCTGCTAAATCCCAAATCTGGAATAGAACTTTTTCACCTTCGATTTCCCGTTGGTGAACAGCAAAATCAGCACCAATGGTCATTATATGTGTGACTGAAAATCCCAAGCCCATGAATTTCTTACGAAGTGATGTTTTACCAACAGCTCCTTCACCCATTAATGCAATGCGAATGATGTATTTATCAGTCATTAACATTAACAAAAAATAGAAAATCATTTTTAATCCTTCTCATTTATCAGAGACTCGATCTAGGAAATAGTTGAAAATCTTTCAGAATTATATTTCAGAATATTAGGATTTCGAATATTGTAAAAAGACAAAGATTAGTAATTAAGAGGATAAACCCACGATAGATAGTACATGGAATTGGAATTTATTTCTCGGGTTAATATTCATTTCAATCAAATTAGAAATCACTCTAATTTCATGGTGCGTGAGCGTGTATACAAGGGAGGGTTATACCAAACTGAAGGGTTAGCTAGTCAACATGAACAATTTTTGGCCCTGAAGAGAAGGATTGATGACAACCCTATACCAAGCGTGTATCTCGAACACCACGAATCAAAATTGAAGAAGATCGTTGATGATTTAATTGAAAGTATTGATATCTTAGTAACCATCATAGAAGGTGGGTATAGTAAAATTGAGATAGTGAAATTCCTACAAGTTACCAAATTCGAGTTACTTGAACTGATAAAATTTGTTGAAGAAGGCTACTCATTCGATGAATCTATGATTGTTAGCAAAGAAGATCTCGATAATGAAAAACGGATAGAACTACTTGCCAAAATCGAAGATAATTTTAATCAAATCACTTCAAGTTATGCTTGGAGGGAATTAGAATCAGACCTGTCAATGACAGTTGTAGGGGAAGTTAGGATTCTAAAATACAAAAAAATTATCAAACAAACTATTGAACAATCCCTGAAAATCAATAATATTGATTATCTCTTACTTATGTCAATAGTAGCTATGAAAATTAGAAGTCAAATGGCAGAGTCTCTAAATAGAGTAACTGAATATCTAGAATTCTTTCAAGCCTTGTCTAAAATATTCATCGAAGATGTTGAGAAGAAATTTGTTTATACTTTCAATAACCAACAATTGAGCTCAGATGATCTTAAACAAGATGTAGAGCACAAAATTAACACCAGCAAGCTGAACTGGTTGGTAAGCTTATATCGATTTGTTGCTGAGGAAGCAGAAGAAAATCTTGAACAACATTTCGCTTCTAAATTATTCGAACTCTCACGTGATCCAAAAGCGGAATTTCTATGGACTATGATTAAAATAGCTAAGGAGCAAAGTAATGATGATCTTGAAGTAGTATCCATCAATTATGCGAATATGGCTACCAATTTACTTAGTATGAATTATGAGCTAAGAGATAAGGGATACAGCGATTTAGCTGACAAAGTAAAACAGATTGACGAAATTACGGCATTGGATGCGATTTCAGACATCAGCGAATTGTATAATTCAAAGGAAGTTAATCTTGATCATATGATCAATGCAATCAGAAAACAACTGGATAACCTCAAGGAGTACGCATATAAAATTATTGAAATCGAGGTTTTAAGAGCTCCCTTTGAAAAAATAATCTCATTTACTGACTTTGATATAAAATTCTCTGAAGAATATACATTAGAAAATTATCTAGCGAGATTATGATTGATTTTTCAATTATTTAGTTTCTTTCTTACTAATAATATGATCAAGGTTAATCCAAGAAATACTAAAATGATGAAAAGTGGAGATTGCAGAAACTGAACAAAAGGATCTAACTCACAAGACGTATCGTGGTTCTTCTTGTAAGCTTCGGAATCAGCAATAATTGAATCTACATCAGAGGAAAGATCAGCAAAGCTTCGTTCACCCAGATGACAACTCAATATTTCTCCTTGCTGGTCAAAAAATAAGAGAGCTGGGAACCCTGAAATTTCATAATTAGTTTTAAAATTATCATCGATATCCAATCCAACTGCCCAGGAAGTTGGGTAATCTACTAAGTAGTCACGTACAGTTGTGAGAGTATCATCAGAGGCTACTGACAATGACAATATCTGCAGAGAGTTATTGTATTTTTTCCATAATTTGTCTAGTTCTTCATGTTCATCCTGGCAATGTGAACACCAAGTTGCAAAAGCCTCTACCAATAATAATTCTCCCTCAAAATTAGTAAAGGGGACTTCTTGTTCATCCATATTCAAGTAAGCACCCTGCAAACTATATGCGTTGGTCATTTGTGCTTGAGAGAGTATAATTATGGTTAATAAAGTGAGGAAATGATATTTCTGCACATGATATAACCCATATTTCAATTTATAAAATCAGTAATACGAAATTGGTTTTTTGGTCCTCAGTTTAATTGAAAAATTGTTAGTCATAAATTAATCGAACACTTCAAATGGACTGAAAAACCTAAAATAAGACAAATTAGATTAAATAAATGTTAAGATGAGCATCATTACTCAGGTTCAGGAACTTGTAGATCGGGGTAATTATGAAACGGCACAACAACAAATTGACCAGTACAACGAACAGGACTTGGAGATCAAAGCCCACTTACTTGTTTTCAAGATAAGGATTCATAGGCATTTGGGTAAATTTGATGAGGCGTTGGAAGTTGCTAAAGAGATTTATCATCATAATTTGAAACTTAACAGCAAGCATATCAAAATTAAAACAATTATCGAAGAAGCCTATGTGTACTGGAATATGAGTAGTTTTGAACAGACTTCGAAATTAATTGAAAAAGGTAAATCGGTATACGTATCTGAAGATCAGGATATTATTGAAGCAGAGGCTGAAATATCAACATTGGATAATTTGCAGGGATTGGTACAATTGTATGCTGGAGATTTGAATGAAGCACTTAAATGTTTTAAATTGGGTCTAGAACGGAGAATACGAATTGGACAGCGACATATGACAGCGATATCTCTCAATAATATAGGGGTTTGCTATTATCGAAGAGGAGAACCAGATAAGAGCAAGAAATATTTCAATGATAGTGTAGAGATATTTCGTCAGATAAGTAATTCAACTGATATTGTTTTACCATTTTCTAATTTGGCACTTGTATATTACGATTTGGGGAAGTTGAATGAATCTCTAGAATATTTTAAACAATCTGTAAATATTGAGCTGGAACTGGGTAATCCAATAAACATTGCAGAAACTTATTTTGGCATGACTAGAATTTATCTCAAACTGAATAAAATTGACAAAGTTGATATGTACATAACTAAACTCAAAGAGCTGGATGAAATTCATGATTTTCAGCTCATTTCACAGTGGTATAGATTAGCTGAATCAAAAGATTTGATGAATAAATTAAGGATCAGTGAAAAAATCAGAGCACAAGAATTATTAAGTCAGATTGTTCAAGAGCCTATATTACATCAGAGATTAACCATCATGGCAATGAAAGAGCTTTGTAATTTTTATTTAATGGAATTACAACTATATGGTAGTGAAGGAGCACTTGATGATGCTGTAAAGCTTGCCAATGACCTCTATGATACTGCCCAAGATCAATCTTCTTTCTCATTACTAGTTGAGGTATTGATGCTCAATGCCAAATTAGCATTGATCCAAGGAGATTATTCAAGTGCATTACTCCAGCTTGACCAGGCTGAGTTTACAGCTGTCGAAAATGGATTAATCGGTCTTGAAATCCAGATAACTATGGAACGGGTAGCTTTAGAGGCAGAAACTGAGAAATGGAGACAGTTATCAAAAGAAAATGCGTCTTTGAAGGAAAAAATTGACCAATCTAGAATTGTGGAATATCTACAGGATATACGTGGCGTGGTTGACAAATACTAATTATATATTAATTTAAAATTTGTTTGATAGTGGATATGAGAGTTTCTATATCTTCATGTGTGGAATAAACATGCGGAGCGATCCTTAGATTACCCTCTCGCATACTACACACAATATTATTCCTGTGAAGATGATTAATCAGCATTTCAATGTCCATTGTAGGTTTGAATGATAGAATTTGTGAACTCTCGGACCGTGATTGACGTGGCGAAATTAGAATAAATTCAGGTAATTCAGCTTGAAACCGGTTAACAATATGATCTGTGAAATGGTAAAGATATTGCTCGGTCTTAGCAGGACCCCATTTGAGATGATGATCGAGTGTAGATGATAAAGCAAATATTGCGGGATGTATAGCCCCCATAGTTGAGAATCGCTGACCTGTTTTGGCAGGGAGGTAATCATGATGGCTCATATCAAAGAAATTTTCCTGTCCATGCCAAGTGATGGAAACGGGATCAAGTACTTCTTGCAGCTCTGGTTTAACATAAGTTAATCCTGTTCCGTATGGACCTAATAACCATTTATAACCTCCCACAGTCACAAAATCAAGATCCAATCCTCGTGTATCCAATTGCAATGCGCCAACATGTTGTATGGCGTCAACCACCATGTACGCTCCGTGATTATGAGTCATGTCAGTCAATTCCTTCATATTCATACGAAAACCATTGGAAAACTGTACACTGCTAATCGCGACAAAAGATGTGTCATCATCAATTGCTTTCTCGAAATCCTCAAGCAATAATCTCCCATCAATTGATTTTACAAGCTTAATTTCCATATGGTTCTTCTTTGCCATTTGTTGCCAAATTATCGAATTGGCAATAAATTCAAGATCGTTCAAAATGATATTTTTTCCACGAAGCTTGTCTGGATGAAATCCAGTGGCGAAATGATGCATCCCATCACTAGTGGAGTTTGTCAAACCTAAACTACTAGCTTCACAGTTGATTAATTTTCCAAATTTCGAGAATAAAGCTCCAACCTCTGCAAGACATTCTTCGATATCAAGACCCATTTCACCTTTACTCGAAATAGCCTCCATCCTATCTCTATATATTTGATAACTTTTCTTAGGCCAAATCCCAACAGCCGCATGATTCAGATAAGTTAGGTCTGAATCCAAACTCATCTCTTCTCTTATGGTATTTACTGAAATTGGGTTCATCATAAATGCTAGATAAAAACAACTCTTTAATGGGATAGTGGTTTACTGGGTGATTTACAGTCAATTCTCAGTTCTATATTGATAAGTAGTATTTTCATTTTTCAATGGGGAAGAAAACGAAACCATTTATTGATATATTACTGATAATAATTGGTGACGAGTTGGGAGTTGTTTCAGATTAATCATCATTCAGATAATCAAAGCTTCTTCGAATTAAAAGATCGAATAGAGGAGATTTTACAAAAGCGGGACGAAAGATTCGTGGATAGAAAGACCCTAGTGGGCAATATTACAGAAGCAGCAGTTTTATTTCCTTTAATTGTACCCAAAACAATCTGGGAGACTGGTAAATGTGAAGGAATGCTTACAGACCATATTTACATATTACTTGAAAAAAGGTCTGCCAAAATGAACAAAAACCCAGGTGATATGGCATTTGCTGGCGGTAAGGTGGATAATACAGATATTGACCTCATGTCAACAGCTTATCGCGAAGCTGCAGAAGAAATTGGTATCGAGAAAGAGGAGCTTAATTTTATCGCTTATATGGATGAATTCGTATCTACTAGCAAATTTATTGTACGAACTGTAGTTAGTTGGTTGATCATTGATATAGATGAGAATGATTTTTCTCGCAATGTAGAGAGGAGATATAAACCCCTAACTAGCGAAACTGAGAATACTGTTGTTGTTCCTCTTACACACTTTCTCAATCCATCCAATTATTCAAATGTGAAGTATGATATTAAATCTGATTTAACGAACAGTACATATGGATATATTCGATATTTTGATATTCATGAATTTCTCCATAAAACGAAAATTTGGGGGTTGACAGCCTCAATGATACGCCGGTTCTTAGATCATATATTCCCTGATAATCAGCTTCCGTTGGAGGAAATTAAATAATTGTATTTAGGAAGTTAATAGTATTGAAAACTAGAGTTAAGAGTAATCGTGATAGATTAAATGAAATTAGAAATGCAAATATAACGGTAATTATTCCAATGTAGAGCTTAGTATCAAATATTTTTCCAAAAACAGAAATTGATACAATGATAGAATAAATCAAAATCATAAACCAGAATAGGCCTACAAAACCATTATTTGTGGTGTTAGCAAGAAGTAACAAGAAGCCCTCAAGCGCCCGTAAAGCGAATACATATGTCACAGGACGAAAGACAAAATTTCGGTCCATGGTATTGCTAGAACGAGACCACATTCTACCCAAATAAACAAAGAGAAAAATGAATAAATAACTATTTGAGAAGACCAAAATAAAAACCCCAATGACAAATAGAGGAAAAGAAATTGTGATATCTTGATTTAGTGACCAATCAATTATTGTGAAAATGCTCATCAAGGATACTATGATAAACAAACTATTGGTGGCTTCATCTTGAAGGTCTTCTCTATGTGAGAGCTCTTTGATGGTATGAATATCACGATCCCAAATTACTAATCTAAGTCTTTGCCAATACCCTGTTGTTTCTTCATATTCTTCTGGTCTTTGGTAATCTGTTGGTTCAGGAACTTTATTAAATTCCGTTTGAAGGAAAATTGAGTCATCACTCTTTTTAGTGAGTTCCTTTAAACCTAGGACCTGAAGACAGGACCGACAATTTTTAGCGTTTTCAAAATTTTTTTGACCACAATTATCACAAATAATTGATTCCATCTAAAATGTATTTTCCTTGATCATTTTTTACGAATGCGATAGTTTCGATGGTGACTTGTTTAATTGGCAATAAAAAACACCGTAGAAGAACCTAGCAAAGGAAAACTATCTTCATACAGATATTTATATATGTTGCTTGCTCATATTTATTTAGGTACTATACTTCAGTGTCAGTACCAAATCATAGGTGTAAGAAAATATGGATGAAGATAGAGAAGATTTATTCAATCATTTAAGCAAATTCTTCGAAATGATGCAAAATGAGGTAACGAGAGTTCTAAGAGATCAAATGGAAAATGGAGATCTAGACGAGGGAATCAATTTTATGAATCAGGGATTCAAGATTGAACTAGGCCCTGATGGACCTCGATTCTCACCTATCACTCAAAATGAATATCAGCATTTCAATCAAGACACCATTTCATGGGAGAAACCATATACAGAAGTATTTGTAATCGATGAAGGTAAAAAATATCAAATTATTGCTGAGATGCCGGGAATCGAAACCGAGGATGTAAAGATCCATTTTAAGGATGATCAGAAAATTATGATCCAAGCAGAAACTGAGGAATACAAGTATCGAAAAGGGTTAATGTTAAAATTTTCTGTAGACTCTGATTCTGTTAAGTATACAGTCAGAAATGGAGTATTAGAAATATTTGTAAATATAAATAATGATTGAACATAACTAATCAATAGTTGCACTAATCAGTCATTTTACCAAATTTCCTACGGAAAAATCGAGAGGACTTCCTACGAATTCCAATTCGACCCCCACTAGCATCTCCCCCGATTAGATTTTGCAGAACCTCATCAGTATTTCGGGATTCAGCTATTTCAGTCCAGGCTATACCAAATTCGCTGATTCTATGTGAATCTGAATTTCCCATCTTAATAAAATCCATTTCCTGACAATTATTTTTAGCACGAGTATTAAATAACCCCAAAATAGCCGAGGCATTTAGAATCTCTATCCCATCAATATCTGCTTCGAATACTCGTTTTCCTTTACCCCCTCTAAATGAATCGAAAGGGTGAGCAGCTATACAATAAATTTTACTCTCCCCACCTTGCTTTCGTGCCTCAATGACAGTATCTATCATGCTCAGGTCACGATCAATGGTGGGTAACCAACCATAGATGAGTAAATGACCATCCAGAGTATTAATCTCCTGACCTGGGACTATAATTACTGAAGTTGATTCTTGCAGCTTTTTGATAAGCCCATGACTCTGGGTATCATTATGATCAGTAATCGAAATTGCACCGAATCCCAATTTTTCAGCCTTTTTGATATAACTTTCAATAGGGACCTTGCTATCCCATGAATATTCAGAATGAAGATGTAGATCGACTCTCAATAAATTGGTTATTGATTATCCATTATGGAAAAATTGTGTCTCTATCATTGGAATTTGTATTAAAATGGAGAAAAATAGAATTACTCACCACCAATTATTGTCTATTCCATTAGGAAATTAAATTGATTATAGAGGGCACAATAATGTATAGTGAGATAATTTCTAGATGGAAGGAAGGAAATCCGATGGGATGTCATGTACTAGGGATTCATGATTACGATGGACGATTACCGGATCTATCTCCAGAATTTCTAGAACGAAGAATAAATGAAATTCAAAGTGACTTACAACAATTAGATTCAATGGATACACCTCAAGGGAGGTTTGATTTATTTGAATTCGAATTAATTAAATCTGCTCTGAATGAGGAATTATTTGAACTTGATGTCAGACAAGAATTTAAAGAAAATCCAGCCATATTTATTTTTCCTCTTGCGATGATTGAAATGTCATACACTGCTAGAACCTTTGCTCCTGTAGAAGATAGAGTAAATTATATTGTTCAGATTGAAAAAAATATTCCACTATATTTAGAGCAAGCTGATAATTTGCTCAATGATTCACTTCCAGCATCCAAGATTGGTATGGCAATTCAATTTTTATCCGGAATTATAAATTATTTCAGAGATCGACTCATCACATTTGTTACTCAGATCGATAATGAAGATTTAATTGATGAATGGTCAGAAGCAAATATTATGGCAGTTGAAAGCATGGAAAAATTTCTTCAAAAATTGCAGACCACATATATGCCTGTGGCACACAATAATTTTGCACTAGGCAAAGAGAAATTTATGGAGCTTTTGGCAAAAACTGAAGATGTGCATATAGATTATGAAACACTTCTAAGGGTAGGCGAAGAAGATTTAGAGAGAAATTATCAAGCCATGCAACAAATTGCAGATGAATTGACAGAAGGTGATATTTCTAAGTTGATGGAGTTAGTTAAAAAAGACATACCTACACCTGACACCCTAATAAGTACAGCTGAGGGAACTTTAGAAAGAACTCGTCAATTCTTAATTGATTCTAAAATTGTATCTCTACCAACTGACAAGCAGACTAAAATAATACATACACCTGAATTTGCTAGATCATTTGGATTTGCTGCAATGTCAACACCAGGACCATTTGAAAGTAAAGATGCTTCAGAATCATATTATTGGATAACCCCACCAGATATTAATTGGCCACAGGAAAGACAACAAAAATTCTTAGAATTCTTTAACAAAGCCTTTTTGGAAATTGTTACAATTCATGAAGTATGGCCTGGACATTACTTACAATTATTATATAACAACCAGGCGAAATCTGATGTGGCAAAGATGTTTTCAAGATCAACCGCTATGATTGAGGGCTGGGGCCATTATGTAGAGGAGATGATTTATGAAGCAGGGTATGAACCATTTGATAGGAGAATTCTCCATGTAGGTCAACTATTAGGTGCTTTGGCAAGGAATGTAAGATACATTTCAGCTCTCCGAATGCATTGTGAAGACATGACTATTGAAGAATCAAAACAAATGTTCATTGAAAAAGGACTTCTAGGTGAGGATAATGCTACAATTGAGGCAAATCGAGGGACAATCGATCCTATGTATCTTAACTATACACTAGGAAAATTAATGATTAAAAAACTGCGATCTGACATTATGGCTGAGAAAGGTGATAAATTTAACCTCAAGGAATTCCATGACACTCTACTTAGTTACGGAAGTCCGCCTATCAGTGTGTTGAGAAAGCTTATTTTAGAGAATCCCGCTGGAAATATCATTTGATTAGCAATTGAATAGCTGCCAACTAAACTTCATTTTTAGTTTAGTAACAATCAAATATTAGCTAATATTATCAATATCAGTGAGAAAGTCTACCCTCAGTATTTGGTTGTTACTGATGCTTGCCTTTGGAGGATATACTCCTGCCGAAGCACAAGAAAGCCAAATTAATCAACTTATAGGTGTAGAAAATAATCAAATATTCACATATCAAATTACCAATATTCTTAATTTCCAAAATGTCCCCTTATTTGTAGGTGAGAACGGAGAAGAGATCAAGACAGAATTAGGAGATGTCATTAGATTAAAAGTGATTGACGTAGATCTTTCTGATAACGCCGAGATTGAACTAGAAATACAACTGAATGATGGTCAGACCATTGAGTATTTCAATAAAATGGATACATTTGACTTAGTCGTTTTTACTGATTGGGAATACTGGAAAGATTTAGCAATTAATTTTAATATATTATTTGATGAATCAGATGAATTTTTTGAAATCCAGTTCGCGTTTGCTGATGACGGATTGATTTATTCACTATTAACAATATATGACAAAGTATCTGGTGTTTTTGTATATCAGCTAATATATGTAACTCTAGAAGGATTTTTTGATACACCAATCGCTTTTATTGAGATAGTGCAGGGTGACCCTCTTCCGATTCCAGATAAATCAGAGGTTAATGTATCGCTGACTGATTTTTATCAATTTGAACTGACACAACTAGTTGGGTATGAGGATAATGTGGTTATGAGTGGTACGGATGGGGAATTATTTGGAGAGGAAGGAGATATTATTGAAATACTGGTGGCCAATGGGGAATTGGGTCAGAATCGCGAACTGTTACTTGCGGTAAAAAATGGAGAGCAGGCTATATCCTATCTAAATAGAATGGATTTTCTAGGTTCAATCTATGATATTCCATTCTTTGTATTTACTGATTGGGATTATATGATTGATTTAATAAATTACTATGGTAACGAGAGCTCTGATATTCAAGACGTAGGATATGATTTGACTGTAGATACTTTTGTTTATTATGAAGAATATGCTAATGAATCTGAAGTGTATTATAATATTGAGCTACATTATGATCTTGATACTGGTGTTTTACTCTTTGAAGCTTTTTATTTTGAAAATTTAACCACTTCGCAAATTTCAATTATTGAAATTAATAATCTATCTTCAGTAGAAGTTGATAAATCATTAATTAATGCAATCGAAGAGACTGATTTTCTATTTCGTGTGGAAGAGTTCGAAGTTAATGAACTTCAGCCCGTGTTTACAACCTCAGATGGAAATGTATGGTTATTTGAAGGAGATATATTTGAGATTATTTTAAATGATGTACGTGATAGTGAAAATCTTGCAAGAATGCAACTTAATAGCTTGACTCAAACTATCAAATTCAACAATTCACTTGCTTCCTTAGGAGAATTTGCCGTATATCCTGATTGGGTTTATTGGGATAAATATGTAGATTTTATCAAAGATTTCTCTGATAATACAACTGAGATTACATCGACCCAAACCGCGGAAACATACATTTTTTCTGTGACTATTCAAGATAACATGACCAATTACAATTACTCCACTGTCTATGAAAAGACTACAGGAGTTATGAAAAAGTTAAAAGTTAATTATGAAGTGGTGGATGATAACGAAACCCAATATCTCAATCTTTTGGTTGAACGATATGATGGACCTCGGCCTAATTTCAGCGAAGATTTAAATCAAACATTAGTTACTCTTGATACTATCACCCCTAGCTCAAAGAATTCAGAAGATGATATTTCTGCATTTGGGCTATTTGGTTTATTATTGGGCTTGATTGTAATAAAAATGACAACTTCAAAATTTAAACGAACCTAGATGCTGTGTAAATTTCACTCATTTGTTTTCTAAATATTTTGGATCCACCATGACTTGGGTGACGAATATACGTTGGATTATATCCTAGCTTTTGGAGTCGAAGAAACGATTTTTTTCCTATTGTCAAGATCTGATCGAACTGAAAGAATTCGAATAATCGATGAAAAATATCCTCAGTCTCCTGTAGCTCAATTGATTTTAATGGACGGTTTGAAGTCTGTTTACCAGGCTGATATGGATGAAAGGGGAAAATGTTCCATAAAAACGGAATATCCTCAATGGACAATTTTTCTAATATTGACCATACCTGATTTGCAGTCATTTCTTTTACTTGATTATTGCAAGAGGGCTTTAGGTTTTGAATATCTAGTAATTTGGAAATTTCATTTAAATTTGAATCACCTGTCATAGCGAGTCCAGTTCGTCTACCTCCACGATGGCCTAATGCCTCTGCAATCCAAATCGTGGAAGGTTTTAATTGATCCATCTTTTCGATATAGTTGAGTAAATTATTCGAGCGAATGTTTGAGGCTTCAGCGACATCGAATTCCTCACATAAATCCGTATATGGATTGAATACATCGATAAAGGACTTAGACTTTAACAACTGAAGAAATTTATTGTTGAAACTCACATTATCAACCTATATTGATGTTTGTTGTAATTTGAACAATTCTCCTGATTTAACCCAGCGATGGTACCAGATTTCAATTCTTTTCAATCGTTTTTCCAATTCTGCTTCATTTGGTTGTGCTAAAACACATTTAACGATACAATTTCCACAACCAAAATGCTTTGCAAAATATTTGATACATTTGTCACCATCGATAGTAAATTTCATAGGGACGCCAATTCTCAGACTTTCCAAATATTTGTCTGCAGGTAAAGCTCTTGGTGGACAGTTAGGTACACAGTATCGGCAGCGGTGACAAAAAGCATTTACACCTCTATCAACGGGGTGATCCAATTCAAGATCTAAAGAAGTTGTTATAATACCTAAGCGGACAAGAGGCCCTAACTTGTGATCAATAAATAATCCAGTTCTACCTTTCTCTCCCAATCCAGCCGCCATTGCATGCGGGGGCATCAGAATATGATGGTAATCGGAAGAATTTCCTAATGGATGATGACCAGTTGCTTGAATCCCCCGTTCCCGGAGATATTTAGTCAATTGTAAAACTACTTCTCCCACTTTATGATATACACGTAGAATCTCAGTAGCTGATTCAATTGAAGGTACGGATTGCATCTTATGATAATCCATAGGTAATACCACAACGATTGCATTCTGTTCAATTGAAGAGATAGTGGAATTCTCAAAAGTGTAATCATCATTAATCTCCGTTATACCAAACCTTTCAACGTCTAATTTAATAAGCAGGGTTTGGATCTTGTCTCTCCAATCATTATCATGACTATTGCCAGTGATCTCGGATCTTAAATCTTGTTGATTTAGATTGTCTAATGCTTTCTGCTGCCTTCCAATCCTTTCTCTGAGCCTATTTTGTTCTTCTGTTACATTAGTACCTTGAGGGATAATCACTGTTAATTCGATTTGCTTTCCCTCGTCTAACATGTTTGGATTCACCTATCGTTCCATTTTGAAGTGTGTTATAGTGAAATAAACTTCGAACAAATTTACAACTATCTAAGAACTAAGTTTTATTATTTCATTATATATATTTTATTAACGCATTTTTCAGGATGTTACCGTATTGATATTTTCACCCGAATTCACGTCATCTCTTAGATCTTGCGAGGATTGTGAATTATCTATCCATCGTTCAATGGTGGTAATCGGTGAGGTTTCTAACATTAAGGCATTGTGTTTTATTGGAGAAGCTCCTGGTAAAAATGA
>JAAFKL010000020.1 GCA_021399405.1 Candidatus Heimdallarchaeota archaeon
CCAATCAAAAGGTGTTAGAACCCTTGGATAGTTATGATTGGGATCAGACAGATTTCATTGATAATTCATTGAGGTTGTCACAGTGGAAAGATGTAACCTACGGTATTCCGCAAGTTGTCGACACCTTGGGTATTATGTACAACAAACATATTTTTGAGGAGGCAGCAATTACAATACCCGCCGGCGGGTTTACTTTCGATGAGTTTGCAGAAGCAACTTTTGAATTGACTAACAGGTCTTCAGCAAATCAGAATGATTGGACCTATGGTTATACTTCTGCACACATGACCTATCATTTTCTCCCCATACTTTATGGACATGGAGCTGAATATTTCAATCCAATATCTGTTCAACAGGATAATATTGCACTTGATACCCCTGAAACCAGGAATGCCATCCAGTATTTGGATAATTTGATCGGTAATGTATGGGCCGATCCCACAGCTACCTACAAGGCAGTGACACCACAGAGAGATCTGCAGACCTATGCCAACCTGAACGAATTCTTTATGAATGGGAAGGTTGCAGTTATTCAACAGGGGCCATGGGAGCTAAGAAACATACTTGATAATGGTGCAATGTTCAATGCCCAGGCATATCAAGATCTTCATGGTGTAGCCGCACCCGCATGGGTTGGTCCTGATAACCTTGGTTTCATGGAAGTACCCAAGACGGTGATTAACGGTGAAACATTCCAGGGAATGCATGTCGGTGGACACTCCTACATTATGAGTGCTAAAACTACTGAGAAGGCTGCAGCCTTTGCCTTCATGAAGTATCTGGGTTCACCAGAAGCGTCTTATCTTAGAGGCCAGACCAACCACCTGGTCAGTCCCAGAAAATCATTTTACACAACTGATTTCAATACTTCAGATACTTATGACCCTGCAACTGATCCCTTCATTGCAGGTTTCAAATTGAACCTGGATAACAGCTTTGACAGGCCAGTGCATCCTTACTTTATTACAATGGATGGATTCTTTGGTGACGAATTATCCAAACACCTTTTGGAGGACCAAGACATCGAGACTACTGTTGCCAATACCCTTACCAAATGGAACAATTATTTCAATCAATTTGGAGAGATTGCCGATTTCGACTCCACAGATATTACAAGCGGAACCTCTGCAACGACACCAAGCGTAATCACTGATTTGGAAGAAACTCCAATCAATTTCCTTTTTGTAGTTCCTGCTCTTTTCATTGCCACTCTCGTCCTTAGAAAAAGAAAATTATAACGGTCTCCGATTGAAGAAATAATTCAATTATATTTAGAAATCTAAAAAATGAAACTATAGCTTATAAACAGATTGGATTATTCAAGACCTGTGAACTCTGTCTCTAAATCGGAACCAAATTTTTTTAATAATTTCCTCAAAGATTTAAGAAAGGGCATGATAATTGCAGTAGTATTTTTCATAGTTGCCTACATTATTATTCCGTTACTTACCAATAATGAGGTTTTATCAGGCCCAAATGTGAGGTCCAAATTATTCAGTTTAATCGGAGGATTGATTATCGCTGTTTATCTGAGCATTTTGAGACTGATAGAATCTAGTGAATTGAGTAGATATTTTACTTTATTAATTCTTGGAATAATACTTCTAATCCTACCAATTCTTCGCATTTGGCAATTAAAGTATGATTTCAGTGGATCGGACGGTTATGTTGACTATGATGGACCACCATGGATTCCCGAGGGAGCAGATCCCATCATTAATCCACTTTTACTCATCCCAGGATATCATCCAGATTATCTGGAGGGTGTAGAGGGGAGTGCAATATTTAGAAATATCGCCATTGTATTGATGATGATTGCTGCTATCAGTGTAATTATGAGCAGTTTTGTACTGGTTAGAAAACAACTGAGAGAGGGCATACCAATCAATGATGAGGATGGAAGATTATTAGATTCACAGTATGATATCACCCTAATTCATCATAAAATAAGTACCAAAATAAATAATGTGTTATCTATTGATATGGATAAACATACCCAAAATATCCAGAAGGGCTATAGTGCATTATTACTACCATTTGAACATGTTCTTTATGGAATCCAACGAATTTTATATAATTTGTCGAGAAGCAAAACTAAGACGGAACCATCCAGCCCAAAATTGAAGGGGGTTGCCCCTCTAGACTCCCTCTTATCACTAGTAATATACATTCTTTACCTAGTTGTTCCATTCACTCAATATTTGTTCGGTATAGTGATGACAATATTGAGTTTGGGCCTATACAGGAAGAAAGGAAAGGGCAGGGTATCTCTGAACAAAATCATAAGTCATATGGGAACAATAGTACTCATAAGTCTTATTTTCATATTTTTAAGTCTAGATGGATTTCATGGTCTTGGTAATTTGTTTGGACAGCCCGGTCTCTATATTGCCTTCTTCATTGCAATCCATTTTATATATCTTAGTGCAGATCCATTGCTTCGCCAGCGATTATCTAAAACCAAACTCGCTTATGTATTCGTGCTACCAACAATTGCGATCCTTCTCTTTGAATTGTATTTTCCCATTTTGGTCGCTCTCTACTTATCCTTCCAAGATATTAGACAGTACCCCTTCTCGAATTATGATGAACTTATCACCACTAGTAATGTGGGATTTGATAATTATAAATTCATTGTGGATAAGAATCTGGCTGCAATAGTTTTCATTTTTGTAATTACTGCAATTGTAGTGGCTAAGGTATTGAATTCATTGAATAATGAAACCAACACCAGGAGAAGATTACTAGGCAAGTTTTTTACTATTGCCATCTGGATTTCAACTCTTTATTGGACCATTACTCTGAACTTCGCAGTAAACTACGAAAATTATATCGAACAAGAGGTGAGTATTTTTATCAGCCCTTCTCCGCTTCCTGTTTTCATCAATACCATCAAGTGGACCCTTGTGTGTGTGACTTTTCACATGATTATTGGAACAACGCTTGGTATGCTGATGAATACCAAATTCAAGGGAAGGGGGATTGTAAGGGCATTGATGATCATACCCTGGGCAGTTCCCAATTTTATCACAATTTCGATTTTTTC
>JAAFKL010000204.1 GCA_021399405.1 Candidatus Heimdallarchaeota archaeon
ACTGAAAATGATCTGCCAGTAGTTAAAGATCACGGAAAAACTGACTTTGTTGACCCCTGTAGGGTGAGAAGCAGAAGGAGGCACCGTTCATTATGAACAGAATCTATCTCGACGGAACCTTTTTTTTTGTGTTAAACAAAATAGGGAATGTGAAGGCAACATCAGACATAGGGTTGCTGAACGTGATTTGTTATATTCCAAAAAGGAGTATCTACAAAAAAGATCATAAAGATCATTGGAAAAAACCATATATTAAAAACAAACAATTATCTGCTATGTAATGTAGTAAATGAAATCACATTCGATAATATTTTTCATCATCCTTGCCTTCGGTTTGTTAACAGTACAACCTACAATTGCGGCAGAAGGCAATTTATATGAAGAGACTATCACTGCTATCACAAGAATTGATGGTGAATTTTTCAGATGGACCGAAACTAGGGAATTTTTAATTATCAATTATAATCAGATTACGACCAATAGTTCTAAGGAAATGGAAATACAGCTACAAGAGAAATCTCAAAATGGAAGAATTGCAACAATAACCCAACCACTTAAAATCACCAATTTTGAGTTAACAACGGTTGAGAATATTGATGGCACTCCAAAAGCATATCTATGGGATATTTATCTATTTCGCGATGTTGAGAATCCAAACCTTGCACTAAGTCCATTGGATAGTGTCATTAGGACCGCTTACGCAGAATCAGAACAGAGAGTTTTTGATCTTGATTCAACAAAATTGTTCTTCTCAGTTAATCTGCAGCATTTTGAACAAGATGAATCTGGTGATGTGGAAAGATATCAAGTTAATACTGAATTATCAACAAAAAATTATGAAGATGGTCGAATAGAAAAAGCTGCTGTACATATTAAAAAGGTTGACAGTGATGATAACACAGTTTTCGAATATAGCTTAGAGATCCAAGAAAAATCAATTATTCAGAGATATCTAAATTATCTAGATCAACCTTCGTTCTTTGTGCCATTAATAATAGGTGCTGTTCTTCTTGCTGTGTATCTCTATATAAGAATCCATAAATATTGGGTCGAGAATGAAATTAAAATCATTAGGGGAAAAGGCAAGAAAATTACTGTAGAGTTGATTGATCCACCTGTTGAGAGTCCTGAAACCGATGATACATCTGAAAATACTTCATAATAGGTTGTGATACAATGGAGGATTCAGAATACTTCGAAGACACTCGGGAAGTAAGGGAGATTGATGATGTTTATAAAACAGCAACATTTGAGCTTGCTTCAATTAATTTTGTGATGTATATTATAACCTCAATAGTAGGAGGAAGTATTATTATTACAGGACAACGAGCTGCTGTATTATTTGGAGTATCGATAGATTCTGTTCTCAATGGTGCAATTTGGACTCCGATCACCTCAATATTTACGCATGGAAGTATTTCCCATCTTGGATTCAATCTTATTTACCTTTTCATTTTTGGTTTTAAATTAGAAGAACGTGGGTATAATAAAAACGGTATATATTTCATTTATATCGTAACTGGGGTGGGTGCAGGGATCCTAAGTTTGTTTTTATTTTTCAGCCCTACATCTTTGACTCTAGGTGCATCTGGTGCTGTATTTGGGTTATTGGGTGCAAATGTGGGGATATCAAAGAAGAATAATGAACCTACATACAAAAGAGTACTTTTCTTTAGCGTATTCCTGTTTATTTTTTCGTCAGGTGAAAATACCAATGTATTCGCTCATTTATTGGGTTTAATTATTGGATATTTCATAGGAATGAGTGATTATATAGAGAATTATAATGATGAATTAACTAAGTTTACTTAGCCCATTCTTTTGCTTCTTTCTTTTATTTCAACAATCGTTTACGTCCACCTTCATTATAAATAAGAAGTACCCAAGTTATCATCAAGGCAAAGAACAGATAAACTCCTAAACTTCCAATCTCATCTTGATCATAGAAATTCTTTAGTGCTGCGTTCATAATAAGATGGCCATTTGATGATATCAGCTCCCCTGAAGGATCGGTAATATCGATGAAGAATTCATATGTTCCAAATTTATCTAAGCTGGTTTCAAATTTATATGTACCCTCTATTGTAAGATCAAAAACCAGTCTTCCAAATAGAGGAAATGCAAAATCTGGGTCTCGTTGTATAATACTAACATTCAATTGATTTGTGTTTAAGTTCATAAGCTGTCCATTGGGATTTTTAACGGTAAATTCAATAGTCAATCTTTCATGAAGGTTCACATCTGTTTGGGATCCAATATCCTTACCGTTGATTGTATAGTCGACCTTGACTGATCTCGGTTCTAATAACCATGTTATTGCACTTGAGGAAATCAATTTGTTGTCAGATGTATCTCCTCCATAACCGTGGATAAGTGCCTTGTTATCAAAAACTAAAGGTGAACTGAAAAGCAGAATTCGTCCATTACTAGATGCAATTTCCGATGAAGCAACCACAGTTTCGGAGGATCGATCGCTCAATTTCAATTTTGCTACGGATTGCACAGTCGCGCCGGTAACTTCATCAATCTTCAACGGTGGACCATAATGAGGGAATTTTGATAACTGAGGTAATATGTCTTGCGTATTAAGTGTTTCAGCTTCGTTGGAACAAGTTGCGAATCTATCCAATATCCCTAGACTTTCACATGGACTAATTGAAGTATAAGCTAGACCTTGAGGATCGCGTTTAAACTCAAGACCTGATCCTTCTAAAATATCAGCCAAAGTCGCAGCATTATATCTGTCATATGTATCAGTTTCTGCAACGATTAAACCTCCTCCAGCTATTACAAGCAAGGCTTTTCCTTCATCAAAAACAAAGTTCCGTATCGCTTCTATTTCATTTTGTGTATAAAATAGATCAGGGTTTGCAATTATTAGCATATCATATTTGCTCAAAAGGGCAGTTGTAATTGCATTATTTCTATTTTCATCCACCGTATGTCCTTCTACTTCCAGTAATTTGGTAAAATAGGAAAATTGGCCCCTAGGAGAATGACCTGCAAAATAGGTTTTTGCATGAGTGTCAAAATCCTTTGTAGAATCGAAAAGAATATTCGCTTGCGGGAATTTCACGAATGCGAAATACGATATATTTGCATATGGCAGAATTACGTCAGTTAAATTATCTTGGAAGAATATTCTCCCACTGATGAACTCAATAACAGTCGAAGTTACAGTAATATTCATTGAGAATTTGTTTACACCTTCTTTTACATCAATTGTTGAGGGTAATTGAAATTCAACACCATGTGTTACAAATACATCATTTTCAACCATAGGTGTTAATGTAACATCTCTACTTGAATGAATAAAGAATGGCAATGTTTTTGTTTTCCCTGATATTTGGTGACGAAACATTAGATTTTCATCTTTAATAACGTTTGGAGCTGACGACATTGCAAATACTGTACTGTTTATTTCGGAATTTGTAGTATCATTTAAAATATTATAAGCAACTTCAAAATCAATAATTCCTCTACCAACCTTTTCGACCGGTTCTGAAGCTGATAATTGTCTTCCACTAGCAAGAATTGCTTCTCTTATCTGGTGAACGGTTGCATTTGGAAATGCCTCTTTTAATAAAGCAATTCCACCTGAGACATGCGGAGTTGCCATACTTGTTCCAGTGTCCGCTCGTACATAACCTGAGTCTTTGTCTACTGATAATATATTTACTCCAGGTGCAATTATATCTGGACTTGGGTAGTCATTTATCCTTGGTCCAATGGCTGAGAATTGATAGGTTCCAATTAATCCATTATCCAAAAAATCTGATGCTCCAACTGAAATAGTTTCCACTAAAGCACCAGGAACTCCAACACCGGATCCAAATGGCCCAAGATTTCCAGCTGCAGCCACAACTATTATTCCCTTGTTTATTGCCTCACGCACTGCTATTTGGTGGATATCAGAACTACCATTGTATAATTCCGATGATAAACTTAGCGACATAATATCGACCTTCAGGTCTATGGCCTTTTCAATCCCCCGAACAACCCAGTCATTCTCACCAAATCCACTAGAATCTAACACTCTCAAAGAATATAATGTCACTTCAGGGGCCATTCCTGTTGCATCATCCTGCTTATCTACTCCATTAAGTTGATATATGCCATTCCCACCAAGGATACCTGCTACGTGCGTTGCATGTGGTGAAATATCTCCAAAATCTGCAAGTTCAGGAACACCTGGAACACTCCATTCTATTACTCTCTCTACTCCATCATTAATGAATGATGGTAGATTCTTTCTGATTCCTGAATCGATTACTGCAACACTGACTCCTTTACCAGTCAGTCCTAAATCATGTAATGTTGATACTTTAATATTTTTTGCAGTGAATTCAAGGTCGTTAGCGGTATCAAATAGCTCACCTATTTCACTCGAACGATCAACAGCTGTTGTGATTGATTTTGTATTATCAGTAGATGAAACAAGACCATAAAGGGGTATTTCATTTTTTGAAATTTTACTGGTAGTTAAAGCAGGAATAAAATGATATTTATACTGTATTCTACTTTCAGATAGTAATTCAGCAGCTACATCCAACGAATCAAATGAATCGTATACAAGTATCCTACTTTTGAGACCCTCAGAAATAACAGTTGTAGTTGTTGGATAATTTAATTTATCTAGTTGAAAAATTGAATTGTCTTGTAATTGTTGTTTTTCAGATTCTTGAATAATAAAATCAGTGCCGGAGAGGACTGGATTTATGCCAGTTATCATTATTACTAACCCAAGGACAATTACTTTTCGGAAACTGTGAGCGAATACCACAATTGATGCAGACATCTCAAAGATTTAAAGTCTTTTTCAATATTTTATTATATAGTCGAGTTAACGATACAGATA
>JAAFKL010000205.1 GCA_021399405.1 Candidatus Heimdallarchaeota archaeon
AAATAAATAGAGAATATTTATGTTTAATTAAAACCCAAATATATTGTGGTACTTGAAAAAGATCCTGCAGAAGATATAACTCAACTAGAAGAAATGACATATAAAGAATTCTTCTCGGATATCAATACTCCAGGTATTTGGAAAGCAGAAACTGAAGAAGATCTCAAAACTGCTAAAATAATAGTTTTGGATGGGCATTCTACCATTTTAGTGTACAATCAATCGGATGAAGATCTCCCATGGACTGCATATAATGAATTGGGTCAATACAAATACACACCAGATAATATTGGTGACGGGGTTGTAATATTTTCTCATACATTTTATTTTGAATTCAACTTGTTAATCGGAAACCAAATGGTAAAAGTAGTAAGCACCTTTGATGGGAATTCCATCGAAGCAATTGCTCTTCCCATGAAAGATGTATCGATAGATGATTTATTCAATGTAATGACTCAACGAATTGAAGATGCTGTAAATTCAGAAGTTCAATCATTTGATGATACTATTGATGTTTCAGTAGGGAAGAAAATTCAGATCCCAGAATCAATATCAATGAAAATTGGCATGAAATTATCGTTAATGGGTATTACATTAACTGGAATGAAGTCAAAGGAAGTCATTGAGGGTGACGGCTTAAAAACAGATATGCTCTTGAAAAGTGAAATTAGAAATGAACATATTGTTGATCATGTATTTGATGAGCAATCTTCAAAAATGAAAGATATGCTTGAAGAAGAGGAAAAGGAATTAAAGAAGCGTAAAAAGGCAAAATCAAAGAAAAAAGTAGCTCCGAAAACTGCTGAAATCAGTGCTCCAGAAGCTGCTATGAGATCGGGAGCTGGACCTGTAGCTGATGCATCTCCTCCCCCCTCACCTCCACCTGCGGCTGGCCCACCACCTGTAACATCTCCTGGTGGTTCCCCTCCACCCGTTGTAGCTCCACCATCTGTGGGCGCACCTGGTGCAGCCCCACCACCACCACCTGCTACTGGAGGCGGACTGTCTGCAGCCAAAGCACCACCACCAGCCGCAAAGCCAAAACCCGCAAAGTCAGAAATCCTTGCCAAGGAAGCAGTTCCTGCAATGGCTGATATTGCCGATATGGAAGAAGAAGCTGAATTCGATGATGATATGGGATTTGAAGATAGTGATGAAATTGAAGATGATCTTATAGCAAAAGGAATGGAAGTATCCGAAAAACCAATGACATTAAGGTTTACTCATACAAGCTATTTTTCCCGAATGTTATTAAATCGGGCATATCCATTAGTTGTCAAAATAAGTATGGATCAAGTTGGTGTTAAAAAAACGATTACCTCTATAGCTTCAGGTGAAAAGATTTCAGAAAAGGAAGAAAGTATAATATTAGAGGAAGAAAAATCAGTAACAATACGACCTGAATTTCCAGGTTGTTTTGTAGTTCCTGCAGAACAGGTAGTAGAATTAACCGATGAGACTATTGAAGTTAAATTCCATGTTACACCATTAGCATTGGGTATGTTGGATGGATCTGTCAGATTCCTACAATCTGGTAAAACTGTCCATTCTATGCACCTAGAAACAAAGGTGATTACCCATCGTCTCTCTAGATGGCTTGCTACAGTTGGTGCGTCAGCCAGTGTGGTTCCAACAATGGTCGCATTTATGCTCAACGAAACACCTGCTCAATTCATGGAAAAAAGAATGGATAATTTGGCTCCCTCAATTGGAGTTAATGGATTGGCAATATTAGGTGTCTTTACAGCCTTCTTCCTATTTCTAAGTGGATTTGTCTATCGAATGCAAAAACCTCAAAAATCAAATAGCTCCATGGCCTTCCCTCGTTAGGTTATTCCTTCTAATTTATTCTAACTAACAATTCTTCTAATGAACCCTCATAATCAATTTGAAATTTATCTTTATAATCTAAGTGAGATTGATTAAAATCCACGATCCATGTCTTGATTCCTACTTGACTCGCACTCCCATCATACAAATAATCATTTCCAACCATCAATATTTTACTGGGTTCAATTTTCACTATATCAATTAAATTATGATAATATTGAGGATCTGGTTTTACGGCAGTGGAATTGCTAACATGAGGAACAAAAAGAAAATCTGAATTATAATCCAAACCTGCCCATTCTACCCTCTGTTTAGTTGCAATTTCGGGGAAAACTGGATTTGTTGCTAGTACCACTTTTTTGTTTTGAGATTGAATTTTATCTATTAAGTCCTTTGAGATAGTTGAAGGTTTCACAAGGTTCTGAAGTTTTCCAAAATCGTTGGTATAGAAGTTATGTAGACGTTCCCAAATTTCATCTTTCCCCATGCCACTCAATTCGCTGAATTTAGATAAAAATGATTCGATTACATTGGTACTGTAATCTCTGTGATTCATTAATGCCTCCACAGAAGGGAGGAAATAACTAAAAAATGTTTCTGGATTGTAAAGATCTTTGAAACTATTTGCAATTAACTTGCTATACATGAGTTCAAAATCTTGATCAGAGATATTCAATAAAGTCCCATCTAGGTCGAAGAAGAAACATTCAATCGAATTTAAATTAGTAACCACAATATACTACCTATTGAAACAGTGTTTTACTCGTTAAATGATTAAACAAGATTTAGGTTGTGCTTAATTAAAATGATCATATCACAATCTCGATTGAATATTTTTGATTAATATGAAAATAAATTATTAGTAAATGTCTTAGTTATTGTTATTTTGAAAATATTTGGTGGATAATCAAATGATTTAACCTATTTTTATTAAGGATGTAGTTCAGAGGAATTTAGATATTGTTGGAAAAATTAGAAACCAGTGACTACATCTTCAAAATAATCGCTGTTGGGAATCAATCGGTGGGTAAAACATCTATTACCATTCGATTTGCTACCGACAAATTTTCGGATGACTACAAAGTTACTCTTGGTATGAATTTGTCAACAAAAAATGTCAGAATTAACGGTAAGTTGGTTCAAATGGCCGTTTGGGATACTGCTGGCCAATCTTCTTTTGAACCGTTACTTCCCATGTATTATCGTGGTGCACTTGGGGCCATTGTTGTATACGACATAACCAACAAAAAATCATTTGAAGGTGTACGAAAATGGTTCAGAGATATTAAAAGATTCGCTGAAGAAATTCCAGTTATAATAATTGGTAATAAATCTGATCTAGAGGATCAACGAGTTGTTTCTTATGAGGAGGGTAAAAAATTAACCTCTGAATTACAAGAAAATTGGTCATATGAGATTTATTTTAAAGAATCGTCAGCAAAAGATGCACTCGAAGTAAACGAATCATTTGAAATTCTTGCAGAATCAATCTTAGAGAATGTAATCAATGAAGATGAGGACGAAGAGGATGAATTCGATTTTGAATTTGATCCACCGTTTTAACATTGGGATATTATATTATAAACAAAAATTCAATCTTCTTCTACACCGAGATATGTCATTTGATTGCTATCAATTTTCTTTATCCTTCTTTTATTTTTGGTTATTAACTGTACATGGATCAAACCTTGAGTTTCTAATGCCAGAAGGGCTTTATTGATCTCTGCGGCAGAGAATACTACAGAGCTTCCGTACCTAGATTTAAGGGAAATTAGCAAATCACTATCTAACATCACACCATCTTTATCTCTTAGGATCTCAATAATGGCTGATCTTAGTGGTAATTGTGATTTCACTAAGATATATTCCACTTAAAAGCTCTTAAGTCTATATCAAACTAATTCGAGAAAAGATTAATTCTATCTTATATTACACTATTCTTCGATCATGACAAAATATGTCATCTGCCAATTACAGTAATAAATCAAGGGGCGTTGAGTCAATTTTCCAATTGACAAGTGATATTTTCCAAATCTATTTCAAATCAACCTTTTTCTTCAATTTCGTGGAAGCAAGTCATCTCTTAGATTTGAAAAAACTCATGGGAGATAATCCACCAAACTTATTGATCCCGATTTCTAAGAAAAAACAATCTTTAATCTCAAGGTATCCTGACAATTTAGGTCTAATATTGGTAATTATAGCAGTTTCATCCTTAATCTATGATTGGTTGGTAAATTCAAATGGATACATTTTGGCATTATTTGCAATATTGATTGTTCTAATTTTTGCACAAATGAATCGGATAAAAGGATTATATTACATTTCAGAGAAGGGTCTAATAGTTCCATATACCTGGTTAACACAGAAAAGGATTGAACTAAATTCAATTGTTGAAATTCATACTGAGAAACTAATTCAAAAAGATACAAAAACAGAAATTGATGGAATTAGAATAATTATAGATAATCCTGCTTTAAAATTCAATATTACTGGTATCCAAGAATCAAACATTATTCTTACTGCTTCTGATTACGATAAAATAGATCTAGAAATATTTTCTGAAGAACTACATAAATACAAACGAAATGATAGTCGAACCGGGAACACATTAGCTCAACGACTTGATGATCAAGTAAATCGTTCTTGGTTCGGCAGATGGAAATTAATTTTTCTCAATACATTTGATTCGTCAACAGAATTTGGATTTTTCTTCCTCTTAATCTATATCATTCTTAACGTACCTTTAGAGAATAGGTTGAGATTACTCTTTATCTTAATATCTGTTTTGTATATTCTCGCAGTTTTAATTTTCAACATTAGTGATAGACCAAGCTCAATTGTCGGATTTCGAGGTCATGAATTAGGTCCACTACTTTATAATGAAGCTGATGTACTGACCACAGTTAGATTTATCACCATGAGTCAGCCAAGTAATGTCGAGCTTATCGATTGTGAGCTTCTATTTCAAAGTGAACCAATTTCACAAATAAATGAATTGAAAGAATTACATCCAAAAGAAGTTGAATCCGGTGTATTAACATACTGTGTAGCACAGTTTGCTGGAAATCAGACAAAATCCATTGGGGTAAACATTCGATTCCGATATATTGATCAAATTGAAGTCGAATATGAATTACCCATATACTGGGCATAATTGGAATCTCAATACTAATAGGATAACTTCAGAACCTTATTTCTTTTAGTTCGCCAAACTTTCAGATCTTCAGGTTTATGAGGAAATTCCTCATAGATTTCTTCTGCTTTATCGATTAAAGTCATATATTTCCACAACTTACGCATCATTGGCCATCTAGGAAATGCTTTTAGAAATTTTTTGAAAAGAACTGAGTTCGGTATCTCGGTATCTTTTTCTTGAAATAAGTTTCTCAACATAGTTTCATCGATTATCCGTCTCTCTAGAAGGAACTTCAAGCCATTAATGTCAATATCTCTAATCATTTTAGCGGCGATATGTGATTGTGCATGCATTACTCCAGGGTACCGCATGAAATCAATATTATATTGCCATAAATCGGCCACCTTGAAACTATTCACCTTTAAAGCCAAAATGGCTGTTTTACCTGCGAGTCTACCAGATTCTAATGCTGGTCCATGTCCTTCAAAAGTAGTTGGATCAACAGTTCCTGCAGCATCTCCGACAAGCATGGCTCCGTTGAAAACCATCGAATCAAAATTCGGCCTCATTGGAATATTTCCACCTCCTTTGTGAATTATTTCATAACTGTCAGGAGGTAAATATGGGTCCAAATAATCATGGAAGAGTTTTTTCATTGTTTTTCCTTCCGGATATGGATCCGATTTGACCCACGTTATCCCAATGTTCAACATTTTAGGTCCTTCACTAAATATCCAAATATATCCCGGTGGTTTAATACCAGGTGGATAATACAAAATTATCTCTTCTCTATAGGGATGATCTTTATCACCCTTTAGCTTGATAATCTCTCTGTAAGTTTTGATCACATCATTTTCAAGGAAATCGTAATTAATTCCATTTTTCAATTCAGTGGGAATGTTTTTGCGGATTATTCCGATGATTCCTGAGGCATCAATTGTTATTTTTGCTCTTACTTCATGTTGCTTGCCATTTTTATGGAAATATCCAACACCGACGATTTGATCATTTTCGACAATAACATTCCGCACTGTTGAGTCTGGCCGAATTTCAACCCCAACAGTTTCAGCATCATTTAACAATCGCTGTCCATAGACTAGTCTATTTACTAAATAACCAGGGGTTTCAGCACTCAATTTATTTTCCAATCTTCCTGCTGCAATAGAAATTATATTAATTAGCTCTCTTGCTTCTCCCTTTTTCAATGATGGGGGTTCAATTCCTAACTTTTCATGTATAATATCAACATGTAAACCATCTAAGGCGTCTCCACAATTTTTATCTCCAATTAGGTCACGCGGTTTTTTGTCTAATATTATGCACGTATACCCTGCTTTGGCTATTGCATAGGCACATATCACGCCAGAGGGTCCACCCCCAACTACGCAAACATCGTAGTCAAACACCGATTCATCTATCACAAATGACCTTATTATCTTATTGAGAAGGTAAGAAATGATAGACAAATGAAAAAGGATTTTTTTCCATCAATTTAGGTATTTAAGATTACATATTAGCAAAATCATGTATCTGAAGCCTTATCACAATTAAATTTGGCAATTTATTGCCTTGTGACCAAATTACTTTTCTTTTGACAGTGATATTTATTTATCAATGAATCAACGAAGTGTGGAAGATAAATTCGAACGTGCTTGGTTATCCAAATTTTCCTCAGGGGTAAAAGAATTGATTGGAGAGGATCTAAATAATAAAATAATGGAAGGTAGTGAAAATTTACCAAACATAAAAGATCGAATTGATTGGACGGAAAATGCAATGGAAATACTAGATTTCCATGTTACAGATGAGAATAAGCGGGATATACTGAATCGATGTGCTTGTGTCTATCACTTTCCAGAGCTATTGGATCAATACAAACAATGGTATAGTGAAGAAAAAGATGTAAATAAATTACATGCTCGAATGAGGAGGGATTTTGAAAAACGTATAATTAAAACTCTACAAGTCAAAGGTGCAGACGATGATTTCATTAAACTGGTAATTCAAGAAAATTGGGGTGTAATTGGGAGTATGAAAGGTAATAAGATCACGGTAACCAAAATGCCTGCTAATCTTCAAGAATACCTTGCAGCTCCAACAAAAGAGGCTCGAGATTATGCCTATTGTCATTGCCCAAGAATTAGAGATGTTTTTCTTTACGAAAAGAAAAATATTTCCAGTACTTATTGTTATTGTGGTGGAGGTTTTTACACTTCACTTTGGGAGACAATTCTCGGAAAACCTGTAGATATCAAATTGAAGAAATCATTACTCGATGGTGATAACACCTGTAGCTTTGAAATAATCTTACCTACTGTATAATTTGTACAAAATTGAATTAAATCATTTATTTTTTATTGGACTTTATAAATTTCTCAATTTTCTCCTTTGTCGGATGTCCATTTGAAGCTCCAAATGTTTGGAGTTTTATTGCAGCAGCAGCAGCACCATATTTTAAATTATCATCCCATTTCTTCTTATTCAAGAAACCCCATAATATCGCAGCAGCAGCAGCATCTCCAGCACCAGTCGTATCTACCACCTTTACCTTGTATATCGGTTGGAAATACGTTTTCCCATCAATTTTTGCAAAAAGGCCTGAATCTCCTGCTGTTATTACTACATTACATGGGAAATCCAATTTTTTGATACTCTCTATATCAAGTTTAGATTTGGGATAAAGTCTTTTGAATACATTTCGATTGAAAAAGACTAAATTAATTTTCGGTAGAAAATTCATGATCTCTTCATTTGTCGCTTCGAGAGTTCTTGCGCCAAAATCAAGAGTTAATTGTGTACTGAAATTATTTTTGATAACCATTTCCGCTGTATCAATGCTGATACTTGCCATATGAATGATATCAAAAATCTCATCCATAGATTTAGTGAAATTCAATGCTTTTTTGAGATCACCACAAACGCCTGGATAACCTATTTTAGTACTTGTCTTGTTATTTTCCAACAAGATAATTGTTCTGCCAGTTTGACCTTTCATCCTAGCTAAATAAGTGGGATCAATTCTGCGTAATTTAAGCTCAGATTGAATAGTTTCCCCTGCTGTGTCATTACCGATAGCAGAGATTAACCGTGGATGGAGTTTTAATTTTGCGAGCCCGGCTGATACATTGGTTGCACTTCCACCCAATGAAACCTGCATGTCAAAAGCTGTAATTTTATCATCTGGTTCTGGAAACTTATCTACAAGATAAATTTCATCGAAATAGCAGTTACCAATTACTCCGATAAAAATGGGTTTCATTAATACTTCCTAATGACTTCTCAAATATTTATATTTCAAGTAATGCCCTACTGTTGTAAAGTTTTGGATTTAAATTAATGATTATACATCCATTGTAACGTATTGTAATCAAGCACTATGCTAATGATTTAATTATTTCATGTAACTTGATTATCATACTCTCATTGGCAGTAATATCCCAAACTTTTTTGACAAATGCTTTGTATGTTTTCTCTTGTAACATTTCTCTTGTAGGTTTATCTTGTGATTCCTCCTCCAAGAGAATTTGTAAGACACCATAGATCGAAACAAGTTTATTTTCCCATACAATCTCTTGATCTGAATTAAGCATTGGGGGATGTTTCTTGGAATGTTCAGCAAAGTAATCTGAACCTATTGACAATAAGTCATACTCCTTAAGTTTGATTGTTCCATCAGGTCGAAAAATTGTATGAATCATGGGCGGATTGTAGAGACGTGTCATTTTAAGTTCTTCCCTTATTGTTTCATCCTTCACACCTCTTGAAGTCTTGAATTCGAAGGTTGTTGTATCAGCTGGCAGATCTTTTAATTTGGGAGTTATTACTTTGACAGAAAATTCTCTTAAATTCTGAGTACTGTACATCGCTTCTGAGTTGAACTGTAATAGGTCCTTCTCAGCCTCCATTTTTCCTTCTTCATTGTCTCTGTATAATTCAGGATACATTCCCATTATCGCTGTTATTGCGCTACCAAGATCCATTGCTCTCGATTCTGTTGCTTTTTCAATTCTAATTATTGGTTGTTTTTGTCTAAGTGGTCCACTTGTAACAACAATCATCTTAATTAAAACTTCTTGTTCAATTGCGATTTCTGAAACTGAAAACTCTACTTCGTTTTGACGATCTTCAACATTTACTACAGCAGGTAAATGCGATTGATATTTTGCTCCGCTAATATCTTGAGTAATTTTGAGATTTTCTAGTGGAACGTTTCCATTGTTTACTATCAATAATGATATTTCGTATTTACCTTCCTCCATTGCGTTATATGTAACCCTATCTTTAAAAGACCTTTTTGCATAAGATACGATTAGTTCAGGAGATTTATTTTCGGTTAAACCTTTTGTCCTAAATCCTTGAGATGCATGGAAAGGATAAGCGGTAACAGTAGACGGAGCAGAATAATCTAAATTAGGCTTTGGTTTCTCTGAAATTCCATTAATTCGCAATGTGGTTTGAGAACCGGGGAAGAAAGAAGACATAATTAAGTCAATAAATAGTTTTCTTGGATCTGATATACTCATAGAATCTGGGATTTCCTCATTCCGATCAACATATTCAATAATCGATTGATCAAGACCTTCTTGATCTGCAATCTTAGCATTTAGGATGATCTCGGGATCACCATCAACCTCAACTGAACTGATAATTAAATATGGTGGTACAATGTCTTCAAATTGCAGTTTATCAATTACTGCAGTGCCTATGTTTTGAATCTGAAGGGTGTATAATAGAGGGGTTCTTGTGTATGTGTTAATTTTTTGTGGGTTAAACTGCTTTTCCACTGAAATTTCAACAACTCTTAAGTAATCATTTTCTTTGTTTAGAGCAATTGTAACCTCTGAACCTGTATCATAAACAACATTATAATCATACTCCTTTTCAATAACTGGGTATTCAGCTGATTGAAGATTGACGTTTTTGTGCCAAGACGGACCTTCCCTCTTCCATGCCTCACCACCGGGATCTGCATCAAAAACGGTATTGATGACTTCATCAATTAGATTCTGTTCTCCAGATTTTAGTTGGATTTTGTTGAGCAAAGTCGCAAATTCACTATTATTGGTATATTCAGTTTTAATTTCCCAATTTCCCGGATCTTGAGTTTCATTTATTTCAACTGACAAATCTACATTGTCACATTCAGCAAATATTGTAGGTTTCAAACTTGATAATTGTCCAATTGCTTTTGCTCTTATATTAATTTCACCTGTGGGTACTGGATCCGATGTCGTTGGTTTAAGATTCGCGATGATCCTAATTTTTATCTCGCTATTTGGAGCTAAGCTTTCTAACTTCCAAATAAAAGCATTTTCGGTTTCCATAATAGAACCCACGTAAGGTTGTAGAACTCTAAATTCTAAACAACTCGAGTCAAGTTGTTTTAATAATTCAATATCAGTCAAGGTGAATGAATACCCATTGAAGAGTGAAATTTCAAACATAACTTTCTGTGTTTCATATGTAATTAGAGTATCATTTTCCTCGTTCAAATTGTTTGTTTCATCATTTGTAGAAGTATCAATTCGTTCAGTTAATTTTAACTTTGAATCGGTTACAACCTTGTAATATGTTTCAAAATCCTTTCCAGCTTGTATATGGGATATTTCTTGTTTCTCAAAATTTATCACATCGGAACCTAATTCACCGTCTAGTTTGATTGACCATAAAGTAGTATTACTGCTTGCATTTTGAACCACAAGTTTGCCTTTACAATTAGATGATAACATCTCGCCTTTCGCATCAAGATATTGGGTTAACGATTCTTCAAAATTAATTTTTGCGTTCATAGTTTTCACTGTCCATCAATTTATTCAATTTTTTAGTCAGCGATCCTAATAGATGGCTGGGTTTGCCTTATAGGGCCTTTTGTTTCGACCATTGAAATCAAATCTATCGAACTACCGACAGGAATTGATTTAATGAAATACTCAAGTTCACCACTATTTTCTTGAACTGTAACAGTAACGGGTTGATGATTTTTGTATTCACCACCAGTGATTTTGTGATTTACAAAGATATTCTCAAGTGGAACTTCACCATTATTGGTAACTTGAATGGTAATCTCATATTCATTATCTGAAACGCCTTTGTAGTTAGTTAGTGATTTGAATGAACGTTTGGCAAAGTTCATTTTCAATTCAGGTACGTTTTCAGCAGTCATACTTTGAATTTCATAAGCAATTGTTGGACTCGTTGCATACGCTTTCACAATGGATCTTGCTTGATAATCCAAATTTGGTCTGGGTTTCTCTGCAGTACAATCAAAAGTAACTTTAGCTTTGCTTCCAGGTGGGAATGACGAAGTGGAAACATTGACAAATAATTTTCTTTTGTTTTCAAGGATTCCGGGTTCCTTCACAGCAGTTTTCTCGTCTAAAGCATTTTGATTTTCAAATTTTGCTATGACAGTAGGATCCTCAACGCCAGTAACTTTCACACCATGAACAAGCATAAATGGCGGAATAACCTCTTCTAGGTTTAAACTACCAATGTTTCCAGTTCCAACATTTGAGATTTCAATTTCATATTCTACTGGAGTTCGTGTATATGTATTTACTTGGCTAGGTTCAAACTTTTTCTGTGCCAAGATTTCAACAATATCTAGTAGATCTGTGTCCTTTTGGATATTAAGGGATATTGAGGATTTTACTTCGTGATCCACTTGATATTTGAAGTTTTTAGTAATAGTTGGATAATCATTAGAATTTAGACTTTGTATCTTTGACCATGAAGGTGAATCTGGATTTGGTTGGTAAATTGAGTTAACTTCATCTTCTACAACTTTGCTATCGGAAGTACTCACATTTACATTTTCCAACTTTACAGCAAATTCTGATGAATTTATAAATTCCGTAGAAATAGACCAAACACCAGGAGACTCAGTTTCATTAACGTCAACAGAGAGATCTACATTATCACACTCTGAATCTATTGTAGGCGCTAAATCAGATAATAAACCAGATCCTTGTGCAGTAACTGTTATTTGTCCTGTTTTGATTTTTTCCGATGATTTAGGGTCTATAACCGCCACGATTAGTAACTTTGCTACTGCTCCAGCATCCATATTTTCAAGATTCCACTTGAAAATACTTTCACTTGGCTCTACTGATCCGGTATGAGATCCTTCAGGGGTTAGTTCAACCAAGGAACCATCAAATTCTTTGGTTAGAGTGATATTGGTAAGGGGAAAATCATACTTATTCTCAAGAGTAAATTCAAACAATGTTTTTTGTGCTTTACCCTTTACTAGAGTATTTCGATTTACATCAATTTCGTCTGATGTTTGATTTTGATAATGAGTATCAATTCTCTCCGTTAGGGTTAGATTAGGTTCCAATGCAATTTCATACGTTTGAGCGTATTCTTGACCCTGTTGGAGATGTGCTATTTCCTCATTTTGGAAGTCTGACACCATTGATCCATGATTAGCTTCGAGTTTAACAGACCACAAGGTAGTACTTCCACTTGGGTTTTTAACGTATAGCTTCCCTTGACCTTTTTCCTCTCTTAACAGCCCTTTGGAGTCTAGGTGTGCAGTTATATTTTCATCTAGAAGTATCTGTGCTTTCATGATCTTCGCTTATAATAGAAAACAATGCATATTATAAAATATCAAAGGTTAAATCACCGTAAAATCTAGTAACGATTTTAAGAAATTAAGCTTCCTGCAAATTTAAAATGTTGACTTCCCATACTGTCTATAGTGATGCGGATATTTCATCTATAATGTGGAAAATCAATTGTTTTCCCTGTTGAAATTTTTTTGCAATTAAGCCTTCTCTTCCAAGGAAGAATATACTATAAGTTTGATCGTCATGTTGTATGATGTATAATTATAATCCACTTGAAGAAATTTTGTATCCATGAATTCTACAATACCCTCAGTACACATAGTGGTACCAATATATTTGAGTACCTAGCAAGATATGACGACTCCAATTGGTAGATATACTAGGTATCTGTCAGCCAGCTCGATGTTCAATCAAGTAATTGTATTTTATAGCGATATAAATTATCCATTAACTTTATATCAATGTTACAATGTCTTCAATTATTGAAAGACATTTTGTCTATTGTTAAAATGGATAGGATCAAAAGTTCATTAGCTATAAAACAAGTTATAGAGAATACGGCTATTCGAAAAGCTCGAACATGCTATGATCATTTAGCAGGAGTTGCCGGAGTTGAAATTTTTGAAGGGTTGATTGATCACAATTGGCTCACACTAACAATAAAAGCAAAACGAAATCAATATACGTTGACTCCGAAAGGAATTCAAGCTTTTAAACAAAGAAATATAAAATTAGAAAAGTTAAAACAAACTAAACGTATGATTGCCTATGGTTGTCCTGACTGGACTGAACAAGGTGAACACTTGGGAGGCGCGCTAGGTTATTTGTTATTAGATTCACTTGAATCCACTAATTTTATCTCTAGGAGTAAAGGTCGAGTTGTGGATGTATTAAAACCTGTAAAGTTATGGTTTGAAGAGTAATAGTGCTCTTTGATTTCCAAACACATCACATTGTAATTTGTGTAATAACAACAGTCGATCTGGAGCTCCGAACCTATATATTTTGCATTTCATTCAGATAAGAGTTAAATCTATTCTAAATGATACTTTACTATGGCGAATCAGCGGATCTTTAGGCTATTTTTCTCCTTAGGAATATTTTATAGTACAATATTATTCACAATTCAAGGTATAATACTTCAGAACATACGAGATAATGAATCCTTCAATGATTGGATTTATGATTGGCGGATTTCCTTGAGTCTCACAGATATCAGTTTATCATTATTGTTTGCGTGGATTATCTATATTGTAGTTAAGCGTTCGGATGAATCATTGTTCTCAAATATATACGAAAAGACCTTTTTGAATGAAATTATGAAATATTATATTGCGTTTATGCTGGGTTATTTAGTATTAATATTTAATTTACTTCTCATTTCATTAATTGCTGATGAATCTACAGCTTCTAACTTAGGAAAGGATATAATTAGTTTCTATGGCTTATTTAACACTGGAGGTTCAACATTTGACCTTAGCAGCCCTATGAAAACTATGATCCTTTGGTTCCTCTACGGGACAAATCTAAGTCTTCTTCCACTTTTAGTTCTTGTGACTTCAAATATTGTAATTCATCAATACTCATCGAATAAACAGAAGATAGGTGAAACAAAATGATCACTAAAGATTATATTTTAGATTCAATTTTTTGATCAAGTTTTCATAATTTCAACATGGCCATCAGATTCAATCACTGCTACCCCATATCTTAGTGCCCAACAAGACATCACTACACCTACGGGTAATGAAGCAGGATGTCTACCTGCCAATGCAATATTAACATCCATTACAGTCTTCCCATCACCAACTCCCATTGGCCCAATTGGCAATTTATTGGCTCCTTCAAGCACAGCTTCTTCAAGTTTAGCAACTCTAGGATCTTTATTTCGCTCTCCAATTGGCTTGAAAATAGCTTTTTTGGCAATTGTCATGCAGATATCTTCTCCACCTCCAATCCCAATTCCAACTCGATATGGTGGACAGCCTTGTGGTCCCGCATCTGCAATCACATCTATGGCAAATTTTAACGCACCTTCGATACCTAATCCCGGTTTTAACATTCCTAGTTGCGCGATATTTGAACTTCCGCCACCTTTTGTGGTAGCAGTGATCTTGAGTTTATTACCTGGTACCATATCTACATAGAAATAGGGAACCACGCCTCTGATATCACTGTTATCGCCAGGATTGCCTTCAAAGAAATCTACGGTATTAGGTCTTAAAGGAATTTCAGTCGTAGCTCTTACAGCTGCAGATCTAAATATATCCAATAATTCTGATTTGATAGGAAAATAATCCCCAATCTCAAGCTTAAAGGCGATTATACCTGTATCTTGGCACATCGGTTTGCTTTCATCACGTGCAAGCTGAACATCATCCAAGATATTATTCAATTGTAATGTCGCACTTTCACTGATATTTTCACTTTTGAATTTTCTCATCGTTTCTACGACATCAACTGGTAATTTAGTTGCTGCAATCCTGAGTAGATCTACTGCAGTGTCCTCGATTACTTGTGTAAGATTAATTGTTTCAATCATTATAAAGCCTCCAAAGCTTGCTCTATCAACTGATAGGCCTCAGGTTTTGTTGCCATCGTTTTCTTCGCATTCTCAGTGAAGAAATTATTACCATGAGAATCTATTCCAATCATTAATGGACCAAAATTTTCTACTTCAAGAACCCATAAGCATTCTGGCATACCTAAAAGATCAAACCAATGAACTTCAACAACATCTTTAACTGCATTTGCTGCCAAAAGTGCTGCACCACCGGTGAACATTCCGTACACACATCCAAGCTTACAAGCTTCAGTAGTTCGTTCTCCCATCCCTCCTTTACCAATAATTAATTTGGTTCCGAAGGTTTGGATAAATATATCCTGGAATATTTCCATTCTGGAAGAGGTTGTGGGACCTCCTGCTACCATTCCCCATTTTCCTTCTGGGTTTTTTTGCATAATTGGTCCGCAATGATAAATTGCTAGCTTACCAAAATCAACTGGTAAGGGTTCCCCTTTCTCTTTAAGGGATAAAGCATGTTTGTGAGCATCATCTCGAGCAGTGACTATCT
>JAAFKL010000206.1 GCA_021399405.1 Candidatus Heimdallarchaeota archaeon
ATGATTTGGTGGTTTTTATTTAAATGGAAAATAATATTGGATCTTACCTCTAGATCATCTCCTAGAAGTGCATATTGTGCTGATATCTTTTCCATATGAGTATCACTCTGTACTTTAAATCCTATTCATTTGTATAATTTATTAAATATTAGGTATAGGGTTTATTTCATATCTGTATTCAATCTGTATTAACAGTGGGAATAAATAATCTCTAAAGCAATTCTCTTGCAATCTTTTCTATTGAAGTAATTAGAATATCAAAATCTTCCCTTCTCGACCTCTGATTTGAGATGGCTATTCTTATTGAAAATTTCCCCTTTAGCATTGTATTTGATGGGATTGCGATACCTCTCTCATGCAATTCAAATATTAGCTCCGCATTGAATTTATCCAGATTTTCAATATCTGCATCAACATACCTGAAGTTAACTATATTCATATAACCATCAGATAGTAGTTCGAAATTTTCATTCTCTTCTATTAGTCTAGTAAGATATTTTGCCTGCTGGATATTCTGTTCAACCATTTCACCAAATTTTGTGATGCCATGTTCTTTGATAGTCATCCATATTTTTAGAGCTTTAAATCCACGAGACAATTGCAAACCATAATCTGAATGCCAGTGACTACCTGCGCTTAGTCCTCGGACTTGATGAACAAGGTAATCAGGAGTAATGCTAAATGATTTGTAATGATAATTCTTATTTTTTACAAGAATCATACTGGCTTCATACTGAACATACATCCACTTATGGAAGTCAAATGTAAGTGAATCTGCAAGTTCAATCCCCTCCACTAGGTGTTTAGATTTCTCTGATAATTTACACATCGCACCAAAGGCCCCATCTGCGTGTAACCAAAGGTCATACTTCTTGGCAATTCTTGAGAGTTCTATTAAATCATCCACAGCACCAGTATTAACTGTACCGACATTTGCTATGATGCAAATTGGTTTTTTCCCATCTTCAATATCTTTTTCTATTGATTTTTTCAACTCTTGAGTATCAATTTCATATTTTTCATTGACTGATATCTTTCGTAATGAATTATATCCCAGCCCTAATAGCTGCATGGATTTATCAAGTGATGAATGCATTTCATTTGAACCATAAAAAATCATCTCTTTCTCTGACGTTGCAACTCCTTGAGTAATAATATCATACCCTGCCTTCACATTTCTTGCAACTGTCAGACCAATGAAATTACCCATTGAACCTCCAGATACCATCAAACCTGAAGCTTGTCTATCATAGCCCATAAAATCAATAGCCCACTGAACAACTTGATCTTCAATATAATTAGCAGCATGGTTGCCACCGAGAGAATTTGGATTTAGCATGGCAGTAAGCATCTCTGCAAGAACACCTCCTGGTGTACCTGTACCATTAACCCATGCCCAGAAACGAGGGTGAACATTACCCATGTTATACGGTTTAATTATCCGATTAAACTCTTCATACACCTTCTCCAAATCAGTTCCATATTTTGGTAAAATCTGTTTAAATTCATCTTTCATCTCATCTGGAATGGGTTGCCAGATCTTTTGCTCTTTGATATTTTTGAGATAATGGGTCATATCTGTGATCATTTTATGACCAAGAGCTTCAAATTTTTCCCAATCTACTGGATCAAGATTAATATCTTTCATGCACATATAAAGGGAAATTGGTTGATATTATCAAGATTTCTACTATGAGACGATCACTAGTATGGATTGAGGATTCTCCTGCAATATATTTTTAGAAATTATCTAGTTCATCCATATCATTGTTGTCAATTTCAAAATCATAAATAGAGGCATTCTCTTCTATCCTTCCTTTGTTGGATGACTTGGGTATCTCGATTACTCCTTTTTGCAATCCCCATCTGATGAGCACTTGTGCTGTACTTTTGTTGTAATGTGATGCTATTTCAAGTAATTTTTTGTCTCTAAGCTTTTTCCCCTCAACAAGGGGGCTGTAAGCTGTTATCAGGATCTTTTCTGATTTGCAATATTCAAGAAGCTCGGCATCAAAACTATAGGGGTGAAACCTCACTTGATTGGTGACTGGCTGTACATCCCCCAAATCTTTTAGGGTCTCAATCTCATTGATCGAGTAATTTGAAACTCCTATAGATTTGAGTTCATCACTGTTGTATAATTCCAATAATGCTTTCCAGGTATCATTCGTTCGTTTCTTTTCAGAAGGCCAGTGTACTAGATATAGATCGATATATTCAAGGTTGAGGAGTTTGAAGCTATTTTCAAAAGCCTTTTTGCTATTATCAAATCCAAAATCATTGGGCCAGACCTTAGTGGTAACAAATATTTCCTCTCTCGGAATAGATGAATTCCTAATAGCTTCACCAACTTCTTTTTCGTTTTTGTAATAAGTTGCTGTATCCACATGTCTGTATCCAAATTCAAAAGCCCACTCAAGTGCCTGTTTTAATTCTTTCTCATACATATCCCATGTTCCCATACCAAGAGCTGGTATCTCAAGGGAATTATTCATTCTGTATCTAGTTCCAATTTCTATTTTCATATTAGAAGATGGATTTTATTCACTCTTATTTATTTTGCTAAGGATATATTCTAGGTTTAATATATATTGTATTGTGATTTACATCTAAAGGGGAAATGGACGGTCTAGCACCTTATATTTTCATTGTTGCATCATCCGAATCTAAAATATCTTCATGGGGTTTAAGCAATCCTGAAATCCGATTGAAGGAGGCTGCAAACCAAAGGAAATCTATTCCTGTAAAAATTCCTGATAATGCTTTATCTAGCGGATCAATGAAAAACATAAGATCCAAAAAGAATTTAATAATCACCAGCATGAATATGGCAATTGATACTATGATTAGTTTTCTATCATTTGTATAAAACGCAACAATTGATAGAAATACAGCAACTATGCTGAGAATGAGAACAGCCATCGGACTTGAAAAGAAGGCTAGCAATGTTGATTGCAGTAGTACAATAAATGAAGCAATCATTCCTGCCTTACTCACCTTGGATACCATTACTTTTCTCTCATATATTGCAAGAATTATCAGTGATGAAACCGTGATAGTTGCTAGTATCTGATTCATCTCATTTGATTTGATAAATTGCAGATGAGTGAATTGCAGAGATGATACAATAATGAGTAATATAATATTGACAGCTACTGCAACTGTGATGAAATCTAATTCAGGCATCAGCTCTTTAGAATCTCTTCTTTCATTTATCTGCCATGCAATGTAAATGAATGATATCCATATCATCGCAGTGATAATAAATCTGTATGCCTGGACAGCCATCTCGCTATTGAAAAGAGTATATATCTCAAAATCCAGATCAAATACTGAGGAAAGCAGAATAAGGTTACCAAGGAGGAAAACAATTGACTGCATAATTTTCCTCTCATCATCCATATTTCTGATCTGAAACATGATCATCAAGGAGATGATTTGAAATATTACTAAACCATCTATTATCAATAATGAACCGATACCGATAAAGACCAGCATCAAAATTGTTGTAAAGCAGTAGATCATCAGATTCTTGATTGTATTGCTCATTGAGGTAAATAATGGAATGAGTATTTTTGAATAACTCAAGACTAGTATTATGAGGATAAAGAATATATTTGTACCAATTCTACTGGATAAGCTGAAACCTATTAGATTAGTAGTAAGTGATATCAGATAGACCATCAAAACTGGCTTGCTGATGGTCATTTCTTCTCTTACTCGGTTACCTATTAATAACAACATTAATGTAATAATATTGCCGAAAATATCTGCTAAAGGATTTGCAACCAATAGCAGGAGCAGGTAATTTAAAATACCTAGTATTGAGAATTGCTTTACCTTGTCTATTATCACAATGGTTGATGATTTATAGAAATTAAAATAACTGAGAATCATAAACCCAATCAATCCAATCTGTGACACCATCCAAGTAGTATTCTCAAGTATTAAATCCTGAAACTGATTTTCAAAATTCTGGTATACCACACTAGTTAACAACCATATAGATAGTAGAAATACGGTGGGTATCCAGCTTTCATTTCTAATACTGAATATTGTAAACAGGATAACAACACCCAGGATTATATAAGTAATCATTACAGAGAGTGACCACACAGACACTCCAAATAATGAAACCACCTCACCATAGTTTACCATTCTCATCCATATAGCCTCAAATAAAAAGATCAAATACCAATATTCCTTTTTATTAATCAATATGGAAAATAAACTGCAAATAAATAATATTAAAATAAATCCATTAAGTAACCAATGATTTACAATATTGCTGCTCATTAAAATTAAGGGTAAACTCGAAAGAATCCATCCTGAAGGTAAATTATCGAATTTAGCTCTCCCAATAATCCCAATAATAAAAATAATTGAAAATCCAATCAATCCGAAAATAAATGCCTGATCAATTGATTCAAGATTGTAAGTAATTGAGCTTGAGCCAACAAGTGTATAGAAAACAGATATTATCAAGTATGGTATCTTAATACTGGTGAATCTAGTTAATAAGTAGAGAACAATAACTATCAGATAAACAAGAATCATAAAAGAGATATCAGTTTTCTTGAGGATATAAAAGATAGATAGATTAATGCCTATCAGTAATATCTGTATATTGACCTCTCTATCTGCTATACCATTTTTTCTAATAGATGGAAGATAAAGCAATAATAGAATCATAATCATATGAAGAACACAATACCAAATCATAGTCCCCTCCACATACAATCTAGCTGATGTAATGATTGAAATTGAAAATAGCACTATCCTTGCGATTTGAGCATATTTCTCTTTTATTTCAGGTAATAGTCTTACCATGACCAGTAAAATAATGATTTCCATAACAACCATGTTAACCCCAGTATTGAAGATACTATAGAGAAACATGATGATGACCATTACGGATGTAATCAGTGTCTGATAGAAATTATCTGTATCCTTGATACTTATTGAGAAATACAAAACCCAAGAGGCTGCAAATAAACCAACTAGAATATGGCTGAAAGGAGCAACAATAGCTCCTCTACTCATGGCTAGGTAGATGGGAATTAACGGTAGAAAATATATGGATAATGCAGTTCTAATGCCGCTTTCCTTTCTGAATCGAATAATCTCCCTATCCTGCAAATAGAAGATTATTGGTAATATTATTACATGAATGACAGCAACTGGGAAGAGATATGAGGTATTGATTACCTCCACATCAAATAGGATAATTGTCTCTATAATTAATGAGCTTCCAATAACTGGCATCGAGGGATATTTTAAACCTGATACATGTGAGATTATTACCATGGCAATAATTACCAGAGTATAGTAAAGTGGATCTATGTAACTCGATCCACCCATATAAAGAATGGTTATCCAACCCATATAACTTGCAATAACCCGGTGGATCTGCTGATACATTGATTCTTCTTGAGATCGGAGAACAAATGTTCCCACTGTACTCAATACCAGGGCCACCAATAGCAATAGATATCGACTAAAGGTATCACGAAATGCAATATCTAGGAAAAATGAACTAATATAGGTTAATCCCTCAAATAAAAGGAACAGAGATACAATCATTGCTGATTCTATTTTTTTAGTAAATATACCAAAAATGGCTAAAGCCAATATTGATCCTGCTGCAATATAACCCCCAGTGATTATGCTTTTCAAAGAAATTTCATATAGTACCTCCTCAAATATGATGAAAAGTGAGTAGAGAATGACAATCAAACCCAATCCTGAGAGAAATGGAATAGCATTTTTTACCTTGAAGTACCTCGAGTAATCCCTTGGTTTCTGTTTTATTATCTGCTTTCCACACGAAGTGCAGAATTTCAGATTTTTTTCTATAGGTGCTTTACAATAGCTACAAGATTTCAGAGTATCACCCTCTATTCCTTGGCCTCTCCAGTTTTCTTTTGTAAACTCCTCAAGAAATAGACAAATACTATTATCAGAAGTACACTAAATAGAGTTACCGTTTGTGTTGATAATACAAGACCAGTATCTTTGATGACTAAGAATGCACTCTGCACAAAATCAGTGATTATGGTTTCAGATCTTAATACAACAAGCATTTCATTATCCACTACATCTGAATCAGGACGAACAGGGGTGAATTCAAGACTGATTGTTTCTAGTGATCCAGTTCCAGTGATAATTTGTGATATTTTCTGCGGATCCTCACTGCCTTTCCAGAAATAGAGGGTCAGATTGAATTCTGTATTCTCAGAAGCGGAATAAGTGATATTCACAACTGCAGTGTCACTGAACTCGATCTCTGATAGAAAATCAATTCTAGAAATTAATGGCATCTGTGATAAAGCATAAATTAGCAATAGGTTATCAAATGTGGCTATATGATTGCTCCCTTGGGTTCCATCTCTTGAAATGGTTGATTCAAATATTTTTCCAGTTCTGAAATATGCCATTATAGTTTGCCACAGGGAAAGGAGATCAATTCTTGCAGATTCATTTCCTAGAGCAACCAATTTCTGAAAGGCAAGTAAAAGGAAAGCATGTGAAGATAATGATTTTGATTTCTGAATGGGTTTATCATCAATAAATATCTCAAAATATCCCCCAGTTAATCCTATATCCAAACAATAGGCCAAAATATAGTCAATAGCTGCAGTTGCATCATCAAAATACTGCTGTGTGCCTGTTATCTCAAATAATTTAAGCGCGAGGAGTGAATAAATGGCAGTGTTTTTCAAAGACACTAAATTATCATGAAATCCCCTAGCATAGATTGTATGGATCCCACCATTTTCACTTGTCATATTCGCCTTGACAAACTCAAAAACATTAATCGCATTCGGTAAAAGATCTGCAAATCTTACTGGATCCTCGGTAATAATGTAGGCTGAGAATAGATTATGATACGCATTGAATATATTGGCGCTAATTTTATTATCAACACGAAAGCTTGGTAGAAATAGATCACCATCAATGAAATTATGAATATCCTTGGCAAGAAACTCAGCACGATTATCCTGTTTCTGTATCAGGAGTGTATCATTGAGTCGTTTGGACAGTTCTGTAAATCCCCACATCAACATCAGATTATCCTCCATATTACGTTGATTACTTACGAAATCATTACCATCCTCATAGAAAGATGCCACTAAGATCTCACTAGGGTCTGTTAGGAAGGTTGAAGCAAAGTCAGATATTGCTAGAGCTTTGTTTAGATAATCAATTGTGCCATATATATCATAAAGGTTGACTGCTGAAAGCATAGCCAGGGCCTGATCAATGCCCTTGAAGATATCATTTCCAGAAGTACCTTTTAATGATGCTTTAATACCATTATTTTGCATCGCCAGAGTAAAAATATCTTCAAAATACCTGGTTTTGCTATCACCTTCAACATTTTTCATATAAGGCTCTGCAGAGGTATTTATCATGCTTGAGGAAACTATTAAAAATACAATTAGAAAGCTTATTGATTTTTTCATTCTCTTCTCCTCTTTAGCAATATCATGGCTAACATGGAAATGGATAGCAATCCAATTGTCAGAGGAGCATCTGCCTGTAAATCTTCTACAGCATCAACTCCCAATACATCTACAATATCATTAACATCGGGGATCTGGGCTGTCTGTGTTATCCCAGATTCAGGCACATAAGCTTGAATATCCTGATCCTCTGGTCCCGCAAGTTTGAGATCAACATAGCCAGTTGCATTATTTATTGACGATGGGTATACGAAGTAATTGGTGGAATTACCCTCGATTAATTTTGTCTGCGTAGTTAAGCCTATAAATGTGTTAGATGGAGTTGCTATCTGCCAGCCATCATACTGGATATAGCTAGAGATGAGTTTGAATCTCATCTCAAAGTATACTTTCTGATCATCATTTTTGCTGAAAAATAAAAATTCATCGGCATTCAAATCACTAAGATCTTTACTCCACTTTGAGCCATCCCAGTGGAGATCTGTCATTTGGTTATTCATATTAAGTGTTTTTCCATCTTCTGGAGCACTTAGAGCTCCATCTCCATCTGTATCAAATACTAGAGTAAATTCCACTGAAGTTGCATCTTCAATATCCAGACTTGCTCCGATATAGAAATACTCCTCATTATTGGTAAATTGGAAAAACAAGTTTCTAGTTAAATTACCATTATTAAGCAGAATTAACTCTCGTCCTGCTTTTGCCCACTCTGTATCATCAATGTTTCCGTCAATGACGATTGTATGTTCTATATATTGAGAGCGAAATATGTAGATATTCCCCTCAACAATCAAAGTCCCCTGAATACTACGGCATGATAGCAACAGGACAAAAAAACTAAATGCGATAATTAACCTCATCCTCATGAATTGATCATACAACTTTGTCTTCAGAACTATATTAACCTTCTTGGATTGTGTAAGAATTATGATTTTTAATTAGATTTGGAAATAAGTTCAAATGAATATATTATTTCAATTTATAATACTTGATAATCTCAATTGCACTCTCTATGGGATTTATTTTACCTGTATCCACTGTTAAATTCTTCACGTATGATATTGGTGTTATCAAATCCCATTTAGACATGGTATCTTTCAACTTTTCAGGTTCTGAAACTTTTCGATGTTCTTTCCTATCCAGATTTTGGATACGTTGGAATATTATATCTTGATCACAGACAAGATGAACAAAACAGACTTCACTATTGTTATCCTCAACCAGTTTAATCGTCTCATTAACAATTTCGTCATTTCCTGGATAATCTTTGGCGTAAACACTGGTTACGTTCAGATTAATATCTTCCTCAGCACATGCCTCATACATTAATCTTCTATATTCTCCATTTAATTTACTCCAACGAGGTGATGCAAAGGGAAAAATCGAAGAAATAATATCAACTGTCATTTGGTTATGAAACAACTTGAAATCACCCAGTAAACGTACCATTTCTTTTGCAACTGTTAGTTTACCAACTCCGGGCATCCCGTAGAGAAAAATCAGTTTCATCAGACTACAGATAATAGATCAAAAGAAAAAAATATTGTGTTTATAACGTGTATCTATCTTGATTAAATTCTAATATTATCATAAGGTCATTCCCAATTTTCAATATGCATACAGTGATGAACTTAGAATTGCATGTATAGATTAGTTGACCCATTAACTACTTATAACATCTGGAGATAGAGCTAAAATGAAAAAACTGTTTTACTTAGTATTTATCCTTTTAATTATATCGCCATCTGCAAGTGGTTCGCAAGATTATATCGCGATTCACTTCTCTGATGTTTTGGAGGTGGGAGATACATTCTATTGGAAACTAGTTAGTCACCAATTTGAAGGGGAAGAGGCAAGTGGTTTTGCTTATCAGGAAGGATCTATTATTAAGGGAGTTATAACGGGTAATCTTTCAGAGGATATAACCAATATTGATATTTATGTGGATGACGTTCTTCTTGGAAATACACCTGGTACAACTGATTTATGGCCTTATCTGTCCACGAGGGTAGATTTTATTATCCTCATTCTTTATAACCAATTAATATATGCAAATGGTTCTACAATGAGTTATTTTGATTTTCAGAAGATCATTTATGATGCAGCATCTCAAGAAGAAGAATTGATTAATTATCAAAACGTTACTATCGAAGGTGGAGAGTATATTTTTCAACAATCTGTAAAAAGTAATAATATTGACGGAAGAACATATATCCAGAATGATCGTTACGATTACGAAACTGGAGTTCTGAATTATCACAGTCATAAAGAAGTGGATGATGATGGATCCGTGTATAGAGAAGCCCTACTTGAACGACTAGTTGATGGTGAAACTAAGGGATCCTTCATAAATTTCCCTTTTACATCGATTCTATTTTTTACAATTCAGATAGTGTTTATATTAAATATTTACAAGAGAAGATCAAGAAAATAAATTCAATCATATAATAACTGTCTCTAGATGATATTAACAAAACCGATTGTAGTCATTGAGAATGAGTGCAAGTGTCATTTCCCAGATTGTTCACGGATCTTCCAAGCCACTTCCAGAAGATCCTCATATCCCTCATCATCCCTCTTTTGATCCTTTTGCGATTTCATAACATTATTCTTGGTGGAGACAGAATCATCCTCTGGATTTAATTTCCAGACCTCCTCAATTATTAGTGCCCTTATCAGTTGTTTGGGGTGTTTCACCGTCCAGCCAATATCTGTGTATCCAAACAGTGTCTTGTGTCTCTTGAACACAGACTTCTCCACCCAAGATCTCATTACAAACACGTATCTCCCCAGCTCCTCAGAATAGACCTTTTTGTACTTCTCCTCCATTAATTTCTCCATTATCGAATTTTCCATATCTTCTCAATTCACTCTGATAAATAATTTGTATTAATTTCTTGAGCTATGAAATTAGAATAATGGAAAAGAATCAATGTCAAAACATAATTTCTCAATTAACTATAATTCATCATCATCAAAAGGACTTACGAAGGTGATTCTCTCATCCTTATGGCAAACCTTCGACTTGGATTAAGGCATCGAAAGCCTCAATAAGATAATGTGCCATTATTGAATTTCCTTTATAATTCTAGATAAAACATAATGTGCATAAATTTATAAATTAAAATATTAAATTTAGAATATCTATGATTGTAGCAAATATCATTAAGAAAATATTTAAGGTAGAGACAGTTTTTGCGCACTGTGACATCCCATGCGGAATCTATACACCACATCAGGCTCAAGTAGGTGCACACACGGTTGTTAGAATGGTTGACCTGATGGCAGCACTCGACAAGAGTGATGCAGAGTACGAGGTTAAGATGGCAAGATATATTGCTGTTAAAGAGGAATCTGCTGAAATAGTAAAACATGAAGTCAGAATCATTTGGGGAGATTTCATGAAGGCAGAAAACACTTCTGCATATCCAGATATTAATGACAAGGTCTGGAAGATCATGAAGTTAGGTGGAGCTGCCAAGCAGACATCTTCTAAGGATAATGCTACTGCACTTCTTGCAGCCGTCCTTGAGTTCTCAGAGATCTTC
>JAAFKL010000021.1 GCA_021399405.1 Candidatus Heimdallarchaeota archaeon
ACTTTTACATTCACATGTTCCAAGTCCATAGTGTTTGTTTGAATAACCTGCAATCACTTAGTGAGAAATGACCAGTCTGGAATATTTTAGAACGAAATAAAATTACCATTTCGATATAAAGTACTGATGATAATCATTGTTGCACATACATTTCTTCGCATGAAAATCCCAACTGAGTGGACAGTTGTTTATTGCATAATTCTTCGAATTAATTTTTGCTCCGAATATATTTTTGTTATAGATAACTAGTGAATGAGAGGAACTTTTAAAGCAACATAATTTGGAATTACTTTGTACGAGCATGAAACATAATAAGCTATTGATTTTGATTATAGGGTTATCATTAGCATTTTCACTAGTGAACCAAGTACAAGCATGGCCAGATGCATCTATATTTGTCGATGAAGCCAGTACTGCACCACTGATGGATGGTACCATTGATGCCGGTGAATGGGATACTGAAGAAGATGTTTTTTCAGAAACTGTAAGCGCACTAGCCTTTGATGAAGGCACTGTTGATATAACTTACTCGATTGTTATTCTGAAAGACGATGATAATGCATATTTCCTTATACAATTTACTTTAAGTCCAGATTCAGCTTATACGGGTAATGCTTCAATAGGTTTAGCTCTCGAAGCAGGAAAAATAGCTGGGATGAATTCAGCTAATGATAGAAAAATAATCTATAATAATGTCAGCTCAGGACAAACTGATAATTACGATCTTTTCTACTGTGATAGTGCTTGTGGGGGCAACGATTATAACGCTAGGGATGAACGTCCTGGAAGAATGGATGATAATAATGATATCGTATCTTCCGGTTATGGTGAAGATGGTACAACCAAATTCTTTGAATTTGCGATTACATTAGGAGGTACTGGCGAACAAGATACACCCATGGCGGAGGGAACTAATTTGAAATTGGTAATCAATCCTTTTGCAAATCTATACAACGTTAGCTCTATAGTTGGTCATGGTGGATTAGGTTCAAATGGGATCGAAGTAACTTTCACTCCTAAATCATTTTTCCCAAGACCAGAAGGTCCAATGGATGGTTTATCAATGGCTTTCACTGGATTATTTTCAGTAGTAGTTATTGGTATGAGTTTGGCCTTGATCATTACAGCCCGAAATGATAAATTAGCTGAGAAGTTCCTTAGAGTTGAAATTACTGAAGAGATGAAGAATAAATCGGTCATTATGGAAATCGGTTATTATAATAGCGGTTTTATTGCCCTGTTCTCATTGCTATATTTTTGGATATTAGCCCTTGCACAAGTATTATACGGATGGTGGGCTAATTGGGGACTGATCGGATTTCTTATCAATTTCCCCGCTCTAGCATTATCCACTTTTGCAGGTTATGATCAAATTAAAAGAAATCATAATCCTCAAGACTTACCAGAAGAGGAAAGAAGGAAACTTGGAAAAGATGTTGAAAAAACCAATGGGTTATGGATATTCCCTCCAGCATTTCTTGGTCTCGTTTTATTTATGCTAGTTTTCATTGGAATCGACGTAATTTCATAGTTTATAGATCTAAGAAATTATTTAACCAAATTTGTTATTAAATTCTCATATAATCACATAATTTTTTTTAATTTCAATTACCATGTCCTATATGTGAGATTTCGCAAAGCAATAAAGATTAAATTCCGAATACGTAACGCGAAATTAGATGATTCAGATTATCTTAGTGAATTACAATTAGATTATTTGGAAAGATACTCAACTTATGAAACGCCTAAACCACCTGAGAAATATAGACTTGTTATTGGGAGTGGTCTTCTTACTAACGAGAGGATTATCATTATTGAAGATTCAACAAAGATCCTAGGATTTATAGAACAGAAAAAAATCAATCCATATCAACTAAGATTATCATATCCATTTGTTTTATTGGATCATGAAGATCGAGAAGAATTACAACTAAGTCTACTTGAATATGTTATTGAAAAACTCAAAACTAGTAGTGTTAGAGTAGTTAATGTTGAATTTTCTAGCAAAATTGAAGGTTCTGTTGAATTATTCCACTCCTTTGAATTTAAGAATCAAAAATCAATATTTCAAAGCTGGGAAGGATTAATCATTCCAAAAGAAGAGATTGATATAGAACCGTTTGACGTAAGAAGAGTAAAATCTACAGATCTCGATGTGACCTATGATTGGATAAAAGATCAATTAGATCGATCCAGTCCTTTATTTATCACCAAAGAAACATATGCGTCCTTGTTATTGGGACCATCTGCACTTAGAGAAGGTTGGGCTATCGCAACAATTGATGACAAACCAGTTGCTTTTGTTAGTAGTATAAAGGAGGATAATTCCGACGTTGTAATAATATTTGGACCTTATTGTGATGAAAGTTTTGTAAACGTCCGCATACCACTTTTAAATGAATTATTTTTGTATTATAAGATGAGAGGTTATGAATATGCTCGACTACTAAGAATAGATGTATTTGAAAATGATACCGAATTATTTGATGAGTTTAATCTAATGAAGAATGAAGAAATTCTCTCAATGTCTAGATTAATTTGATAATTGATTTTCCAATAGTTATGATCTAACCATTATTTCTTATTTGAATAATGGTTTTTCACGTTCCGCAAACACTATCTGGTGTCGCCACCACTTCTTGCGAAGCTAATAGTATTCTCGATTTATTTAATAAATCCGTGCTTCTAGCATCTTCTCCCCCTTTCGATGGCTCAAAAATTGGGATCAACAAAGATGTGTTACCGTGATTTTTATTCACCGCTTGATCACTGGAAACGACGTTACTGTCCAACAGATTGTTAGACAGAAAAGAACTTCCTCAGGTATTATTTTTATTAAATACCTTCATAGTTTTCGATTTCGCAAAACCTAGTTCTCTACTAATTGATACTCACTTGAATATTTAAAAAACTAAGTCTGATTATTTGTCAATTAATTTAACCGTTACATTATGCATTGTCTGAAAATTAACTAATAACCAATTATAATAAAAAATTCTTTAAAGGGGAGATTGATAATTTATTTTATAGTAAAAGATGCAGTTTGATCTGAGTAAGATACTTACCATGATAAATGATATATCTAGTTTGGTATCTTTTCAGACTTCAAAGCAGCATAGTTATGATATTATATCTGTTTTATTGCAAGAAATTGCTAGTGTCACACATTCAGATTACACTTACCTTACCTTTACAATGAAAAATACCAATATAAAGGATAGAAAATTCTCAAGGTCTTATGGAATTCCTGAAGAGCAATGTATGGTTTTTAATCAAATTATTGATGAAATTATTGCTAAAGGTGGCTCAGATGTAACCAATCAGTATCTATTTCCATTAAATGAATTAATTGGAATAAAGCAGTTCTATGACATTGGGGAGGTAAAGACAGCAATAAGGATACCAATTATGTCTTCTGATCTGTTGGATGGGTATATTTATGCATATTTTACAAAAGAACAGCAGATAAATCCTGAAATCTTTGAGTTTTTATCTTCCATTGCTGGCTTAATTTCCAATTCAGTAATATCAAGAGAAACCTTCCTAACTGAATTAAATCGTGTCAGTTCTCAGCAAGAATATTTTCAAAAGCTATATAATTCGGTGTTGATCCTTGATGAAAATTTATTCATTTTGAGGACAAATGAAGCAGGTGCAGAATTACTGGGTGGATATCGTCCTTCAGAAAACATGAAATTTAATATTGCTGAACATGTATCCAATGAAACCTTAAGTTCAATCTTGGCTGTACTAGATGATTTGAAAATAAATGAACTCTCCAAAGAGATATCCGTCAGGTGGATACTAGACCCCAAGGAATCTAATAATTCAACTGTCAATGTAGTGTTTGGATTCACTAAATTACTCAAATCAGATGATTTTACCCAATACATTGCTTCAGGCCGCATTACACAGCTGAAAGAAACTCTTACGATAAAATCTAGATCTGATTTGGATTTTGATTTATTGTCGAAATTATCTGAATTTAAAAATTCATATTTGGAAAATGCACAAGATACGTTAAAAGTTTTCAAAACCGAGTTCTTCCCTGCAGCCTATGTAATGCTTGTTAATGAAATTACTGGACCATTACCTATGCAATCCTCACCCGACATTGAATTAATGAATATTATGCCTGAAACTATTAGAATTTTAGCTGCTGTAAACACATCTGAAATTATTAATCAAGGTTACATAACAGGTTCCACATTATGGGCAAAACCAAATGGGGAGTTGAAATGGATTGCTTTCTCAAGAAATAACCCAAAAGCTAGAGGGAATGTGGAATTTCATGTCATTGGTATTGTAGTTGAAAGAAATCTAATTGCTGTGATGCCCCAGTTAAATCAATTAATATTTGGTATCCTACTTAGCGGTATGAATAATTATATACAAATCCTAGATGATGACAAAGCAGATTTCGTGACTGTCGAATTTGTTGGAGATCGATTTTTTTCAACATTATCACTTATTAGGAACAATTTAGAGGAAATAAGGGATTTTGCTTCTGAATTGTTTGCTGCTAGTCTTACTGGATATGAGACTGCATTTTAAAATAAGTAAATAGACAACATTATTACTATTAGTTACCTTATTTGTTTAGTCTCTTTGTCACTTCATAACCCACCCTCAAAGATTATGAAATTTTGTATAGTCGGTAGTGAAGGTACTGGTAAAACCAATATCAGACGAATAATTACAGGTAAGAGATTTAAAAGAAATGTATCACCAACAATCGGTTCAGATTTTTCATTTAAGGAAGTATATTCAGATGAAATTATAATTCAATCCATGATCTGGGATTTATCGGGAAACGGGAAATATAAAAATTCTAGGAGTTTGTACCTACAAGGAATTCAAGGTGGGTTATTAGTATTCGATATTACTGATGAAAATTCTTTTCTTGAATTGGAGGAATGGGTAACAGATATTGAACAAAGTACTGCTAATCGAGGTGGGATACCATTAATTATTTTGGCTAATAAAACTGATTTAATCCCAATCTCAGAATCGACTGTTAATGAAAATCAAATAGTTGAATTCGTTAATTCCCTCAGAGAACGATTCAAATTTAAGTTTGAAATCAATTATATATTTACATCTGCTTCAACTGGTGAAAATATAGACGAGGCATTTTTGCAATTAATATCAAACGTACAAAATTTGCTCGATAATCGTAAAATCCAATAAAGTTTTGTAGACTAGTTTCCAAGTAAGCTGAGTTCCATCCTATTATTTTAAAAGTCTCGTAACAAAGTTAATTTTGAATTATGTCATATTTTCCAAGAACGCATCCTGCAAGGTATCAACCATCTATTCATCCTGCATTAAAAATTGAGGATGATATTAGTAATGAGGAAAAAGAAGCTAAATTACATGAGGCTGGTAAAATTGCTGCTAATGTAAGAAATACTATTGTTGGTAAAGTTAAACCTGGAGCATCAGTTCTAGATTTGTGTGTGGAAGCAGATGACCTAATCCGTAAAAGTAATGCATTACCGGCTTTTCCAATCAATGTAAGTATCAATGATGCAACAGCACATTATACTTCCTCGCCGGGGGATACCCTTCTGATTCCAGATGTTGGAGTAGTTAAAATTGATGTAGGCGTACATATTGATGGTTTCATCGCAGATACAGCTGAAAGTGTAGATCTAGATGGTAGTTACAAAGCATTAGTTAAAGCAACTGTTGACGCAACAAATATGGGTATTAAATTAATAAAACCGGGTACTTTAACTGGCGATTTAGGCGGTGTAATTGAAAAAGTAATTAGAGAAGCTGGATTCGAACCAATCCGAGAACTTTCAGGTCATTTAATTGATAGATACGTCGTTCATGGTGGTAAGACAATCCCATGTGTTGGTGAATACAAGGGTGATCAAATTGAAGTAGGTGAAACCTATGCAATTGAAACTTTTGCTTCAGATCAACAGGGATCAGTCCATGCTGATATGAACAAAATTACAATCTTTCGAGCAAGCCCCGCTAGAGTGAAAATTAGGAGTCCTGGTGCAAGAGCAGTTCAAAAAGCTGCAATTCATGAATTTGGTGGAATGCCATTTGCGGAGAGATGGCTAGAAAAAACAGGGATTAGTCGAGCTCAAGCGAGAATTGGCATTAGAGAACTCCAACGTACAGGTGGAATAATTGAATATCATGTATTAAGAGCTGCAACCCCTGACTCAATGACAAGTCAACATGAACATACAATGATCATTAATGAAAATGGTGCAGAAGTTACAACATATCTCTGATTAAAATCGAAATCGAAATTTGTAGTATAATTAATTACTTAAACAAAATATCGATTGAATCAGGATTGAATCCAATATCTTCCATTAAATCTAAAATTCTATGTTGATGGTTACCTTGAAGTTCAATCGTATTTGCCTTCACAGTGCCGCCACATGCGAGTTTAGTTTTTAGTTTAACAGCAATTTCTTTTAGATTAAACTCCTTGGGATCAAATCCTTTCAGGACCGTATAGTATTTACCCCACTTTCGTCTTTGAATTTCAACTTTCAGACGAGCTTCTTCTTTTGCGACTTCTTCACAAATGCATAAATCTAGGTCGAGACCACAGGTCCCGCAGTTTTCAATTAAATCATCTTCGAATATTTCTATCTTACCTCGAATATTTATTTTACAACCAAATTCACTCGTTTTAAGCAATTTGGATGTAATTGGTACTTGTTAATTGCTTAAACTAATATTAAAGCGTACTGTAAGGGATGACATAAAAGTATGATAATTATCATTACTTTCTAACTCGCAACCATAAATTATTTTTCACAATATACTTTATCTATTTTAGAGAATAGTAAATCAAGATCAAGCAATACTACTTGAAAATGTATTTCCAGTCTATTATTACTGAGATACCAAATTGAATTCATAACTTTATATAGTGAAGCGTCAATTTATATTGTTTATCAGCTTCAGCTACCCAGATGATTAATCTGGGATGTACAAATACTTTTGAAGTGATGAACTATCATTTCCCTAAATCAAATAGAATATATAAATTCAATAATTCATATCTCCCGGTTTGACGTTCACTTATCCGTCAACCAGATTGAAATACAAATTTGTTTTTGTCTTTCAATCATCATGACATGTTTCGTCATGATCGAAGAAATAGTGTAAGGGATATAGTTTAAATTCAATAGAAGTATATCTTTCAATTATAATTTCGTTTCATCCCGTGTTAAAATTAAATGTTCAATATATTAAACTTTGAATAGTTTTACCTTGCTCGAATCTTTCTAATTGTATCAGGACGTGCTTTTTTGAGTGTTCGATATCCACATTGAACACACCTAACTCTACTTCCTGATAATACTTCGTTTGGATTCATTGCATGTCCACACTTTAAACACAGATACTTTGTCATTCAAAATAAGCTTCTCATATCTCTATTTAAGCTGTTTTGTAGATACAATTAATCGTAAGTTAGAAATTTAAATACTTAGTTCTTTTCGATTTTTCCGAATTCGCTAACCAAGTCATCCCAAGAGGTTAAATCCAAAGTAAATTCTTTAATTAAACCACCGAGTTCTTCAACTGGCACTCTTATCTGTTCCATAGAATTCCTTTCACGGATCGTTACAGTTTCTTTTTCCAAGGTTTCATAATCGAGTGTAATTACCAAAGGTATTCCAATTTCATCTGATCTCGCATACCTTCTTCCAATTGCTCCAGATTGGTCATAAAGTGTATCAACACCCATATCTTTCAATTCCCAGAAGATCTGTTTTGCTGCTTCTGCCATTCCATCTTTTTTCATTAGGGGTGCAACAACTACTTCCCAAGGTGCCAAAGCATTAGCAAATTTAAACCAAGTCCATTCTCTTCCTTCCTTTTGGTATGAAGATAGTAAACTTGCATAAATTAATCGATCTACACCCATAGAGGGTTCGATTACATGAGGAATGACTTTCTTTCCATCTTGATCTATGTGCATTTTAGTTTTCGAGTGTTCTTGATGTTTCAAAAGATCATAATCAGTACGATAAGCCAAACCGATACATTCGACAATTCCAAATGGAAATTGAATTTCCAAATCATAATTTGCTTGGCTATAATGTGCGCGTTCATGGGTCTGCAATACTCGGAACCAGTATTGCTTTTGATCTATCCCCAATGCTTCGACAAATTCAGCTTCCTTGGCAATGTAATAAGCCAAATATTGATTTAATATAATTCCCTTCTCAACAGCATCTTTTATCGTCATCCTTTCAGGTGTTTTTCCAGACTGCTGAGCCTCTTCAGAATACATATTAACTTCTAATTCTTCAATTTCTTCCCAAGAAGGATGGTTGTTTAATTCATCAGGATCAACAAACATCTCAATTTCCATCTGCTCAAGTTCACGCAGTCTTACAAGAAAATTGCGAGGAGAAATTTCATTTCTAAACGCCTTACCAACTTGAGCAATTCCAAATGGTAATTTTGCTCGCATTGAATGTGAAATTCGTTTAAAGTTGAGAAATATATTTTGTGCAGTTTCTGGTCTCAAATACCCTTTGACTCCTCCAACTGAACCAATATTCGTCTCAAACATCATATTGAAATCTCTGGGTTCAGATAATTCACCTTTACACTTAGAACATACAATATTATTCCCAGAAATAATTTCTTTCAATTCATCTAATGATTTCCCTTCAACATTTAAATCAAGATTTTCTAATATTAAATGATCAACCCTAAACATGCTTTTACAATTTTTACACTGAGTCATCGGATCATTGAAACTATCCAGGTGACCCGAAGCAGCAAATACTTTTTCAGGTAAGATCAATGATCCAGCTATTTCGTATACATTATCTTCAGAATTAATGAACATATCACGCCACAAATTAATTAGATTTTGTCTTAATGCTGAACCTACTGGACCAAATTCATAGAAACCAGCAGCTCCTCCATAGATTTCTGCCGAAGGGAATACTATTCCCCTACGTAGACAAACTTCAACAATTTCTTCTTGAAGCGTTTGAGTAGAACCCTTTTTCTTCTTTTTGGCCATTTTAATCTCAAAACAATGTAAATTCATAGTTTAAATAAAATTAAGGATTGTGACCTTAGATTTTACATAAATTGTTTAAAACTATTTTTTATAATTTTCTTTGATAACCAAAAATATTAATCGGTTAGAGTTTTATCATAATTGTAAAAAAATAGATCTTGATTTGCTTTCTGATTATTAGTGACGTCTTCAATTTCATCGATTTTAATTTTATTTTTTAACGGTTCTTTTAGAGTTAAATTTGTAATTAACAGTTTGCTATCTCTAAATAAGTGTATTTCAAGTGAATTACCGACTGTATAATTCTTCAGAACTTTATCAATATTTGATTTGGAAACTTTAAATCCATTAATCGCAACTATTTCATCGAAAGCATATATCCCTGCATCTTCCGCAGGACTGTTTGAATAGACATTAGATATTATTGTTGATTTGTTTGAAAATTTGATTCCTGTGTAGGGTATATCATTGGATGATTCTTTAATTAGCTTCATTCCAATTAGATTAAGATAAAAATCGATATCAATTTCTTCGATACCAGCAATGTATTTTTTCCAGAATTCATCTAGATTGGTGTTGGTTGTGGTTTCAATCAATTTTTTAATATCTTTCTCTTCATAACCTACGGTTTTATTACTCAAATACTTTTGATACATTTTGCTGTAAAATGTGTCCAATGAAGATATCCATTCAGTCTGTCTACGAATCTCGAGGTCTAGCATAAATCCAACAATACCCCCCTTCAAGTAATATGAAATTGTGCTATTTACAGAATTTTCATTGGGTCTGTATAATTTTATCCATGCGTCAAAGGATGAGGATTCAAGACTATCAACAAGTCGCCCTGGTTTTTGAAAATATAGACTTAAATCATCACTGAATATCTTCCAATATTCTTTTCGAGAAATCAATCCAGATCTTGGTAGAATAATATTGTCATAGAAACTTGTTAATCCCTCTGCGATCCATAGTAGTTTTGTATAGACTTCTGATGAATAATCAAAAGGCCCTAATTGTTTAGGTCTAATTCGCTTGATATTGTATGTATGGAAATGTTCATGAGCTTCTAAAGATAGTATTTTAGCATATTTTTTAGGATCATTAAAGGAATATCGCGGTATAATCGAGGCATTTGAATATTTATGTTCCAAACCTCCACCATGACTCTCTGTTACAAAAACCATCCATAGATATCGATCATAAGGTAATCTACCAAACATGGTTACTGAATTATCCTGTAACTTTTTCATATGATCTGAAAATTTAGTTAAATCCTCATCAATTTGATCTCCAATAAAAACAACAGTGTTTGGTATATCAACTTCATTGTCATTGTAGACGTATTGATGAGTATTTATTACGGTGTCTTTTGCTATTGCAATAGGACTATCTACCAAATCATCAAAGTCCTGAGCGAAATAATAATTATCAAATTTTTTTAGGGATGTAAAAAGCTTCCAATTAGCTGGATAATTAAAATTTAATTTCAAAGAATGACGGGTCGTATTCTGGGATTTGTTTTGATTTGTTATATACATGCAAACACTTGCCGGAATTATCAAACATTTACGATTATCAAGATATGATGTTCTTACAGTTAATTCAAATGCGTAGACTTCATATTTTACTATGATTTTTTGGCCTTTGATTGCATTGATTTCCCAAGAATTAGTGGTCAATTTATGATTTTCAAGATCGGAATGATCTATGTCATAGGCAGTAAAATTTTGAACATGCCTTGCATATTCCCTAATTAAGTAACTCCCAGGTGTCCACTGAGGCATTTCCATAATCGGTGAGTCATATGGACTGGTGAATATAATTTTTACATCAATCAGGTGTTGATCCAATTTATCAATTGTTATTTCAGTAACAATTTCCACATTTTAAGATTCAATTATTAATTGAAGTATTTGATGCTTATGTACATAATTCTTAGTGAGAATTTTTCTTAATTTAATTTGTTTGAAGAGAGAGTTAATTTATGATCTGCAGCCCATTTAGTGATTGTCGATAAGGCATACTCATATGATTCACTAAATCCACCTGAAGCACCTGCATGTCCGCCACCATTCAATTCTTTTGCTAACTCATGTAATTGAATATTTTTATTTTCATCATCTGATAAACCCCGATTCCTTCTAAATGAAATTTTGAAACCATTTGGTGTATTACTCATTGATATGACTACTTTAGCACCCCTTTTCTGCAATCTTCGGTTAATTACAAATTTATCCACGCTATCTGATTTAAATGAGAAAATAATAATATCAGTGTCTATTGCAATCTCATTTGCAATTTTGAACCCTTCTGATCTAAATTGTCTTAATTTATTGATCCTGGGTAACAACTTTTGTAATCCTAGAAAACCATCAGCTGCAAGTAAATTATGTAATTCAAGTTGTTGTTTAAGGTTTTCAACACTACCCCAAGCATCATCAAGCAACCAGATTCTCTGTTCGTTTTGGATTTTTCCGATTTCACCTTCACTCTCGGTAATATTTAAATCCATTAAATCATTAATAATTGTTGTTGGTGGTTCAGAAACATAACCGGCGGTATCTGTAACCCTTGTCATAACAGCTAGTTCAACAATTTTATCTGGCATTTCACTTAAAAAAGAAGATAAATACAATTGCCAAGCCCCACTATCACCATCAACATCAAATCTTATTTTATTGGCATTAATTTCTTTTCCCACAGTTGATTGATGATGATCAACATACCATTGGATTGTTTTTGTATTAAATGGCTCTAGATCCACAATTCCTACCCAATTAAGTTTTTGCAATAATTTGATCCATTGGGGATTTTTTAATACTGTATAATCAAGTGGAATTATCGCTGCTTCAGGGATGGCATGTTTAATCATAGCACCGGCTGTACCTCCATCGGTACAAAATCCATGAACTGCATAAAGTGGTTGACCATTTCGGATGGAATTTTCTAGATGAGCAATCAATTCCTTTGTGTACCTATTCGCTTTTTCATCCGCATTTGTATACGAATTCAAGAAATCGGTGAACATCTATAATTAACTGTCACTTTGAAGGGTTTAAACTGGTTGTTCTCAACATTAAAGATTGATATCTATTTCCAGTAAGTTTCCTTCAATTGAAGGACAGTTTATTGTGTTTATTTGTTATCAAAAACCAAATCGTATTCGATTCATAATTACCCTCGTATCACCCATACTTATATCTTGGAAAATTAATTCATTCTTACCAAGTGAGGATTACATATGTCAAGTAAAATTGAGTCCCCCAAAATCCACGACCTGTTTTCATTTTTTGATACAGACCTTGATTGCCTTCAAGAACATATTCTCCTATTGTTTTCAAAGCAACCAAGAATAATTGGTAAAACCCGATTGCAGAAATTAATTTTTCTTATGAATCAAGAAATATTTAATACTGCACAATTTGATTTTGAAGCTTACAAATTCGGTCCTTATTCTAGTAAATTACTCTCTGCCATGGATGAATTAATGGAATTGGGTTTAATTAAGGAAGCTGTAAATGAATATTGTGAACCTGATAGATATGTAACAGAATATGAAATAAGTTCTGATGGCTTAGACCGGGCAGATCAGCTAATTCAGAAGATTAATCCAACTAAATTAGTCGAAATTGAAGAAATGGTTCATCAACATGGATATAATGAGATAGATTCAATTTTACACCACGTATATGTTAATTATCCCGATTTTACCGAAAATAGTATAATTAAAGATAATGTCCTCTTTCAACAATAAGGTATATTCAAATTACAATTTAGATAATTCTAATTTTCTAAATTTATCAAATTGAAATGATATCTATTTCAATTAATTAGCAATATAGTTACCTAATGACCTATATTCGCAAAAAATAATGTCTAATTAAATATACTAATTATATTATTCCTTTGAAGATGTCAACTAAACCAATCTGCTTCTTTATATTGACAAGTGACCTATAATCGATTGAGATTATTATTTTTCTTTTCGAAAATGAGGTCAAAAAATGAATACATTGCAAGAATTAGAAACTGATATTAAATTAATTAGACAGGATTTCCCTATTTTGCAACGTAAAGTTCGAGATAATAAACCATTAATTTATCTTGATAATGCAGCTACAACGCAAAAACCAGTTCAAGTAATTGATGCAATATCTCACTATTATCTAAACGTGAATGCAAATGTTCATCGAGGAATTCATGCGTTATCAGAGGAGGCTTCAGAGCTTTATGAACAATCTCACGATGTTGTTTCTAATTTTATTAATGCTAAATTCACCGAAGTAGTATTCACTAAAAACACCACAGAAAGCACAAACATTGTTGCTCATGGTATTAAAAATATTCTCAAAAAAGGCGATGAAATTGTCATTAGTCGATTTGAACATCACTCTAATCTTGTACCATTTCAACAGCTTGCTGCAAATACAGGTGCAACATTAAAGTATATTGAGAATTTTGGTGATCAGAATTTAGATCTGAATTCTGCAGAAAATGTAATTACAGATAAAACTAAAATTGTAGCATTCACTCACGTTAGTAATGTGCTTGGATCTATTACTCCTGCCAAAGAAATTATTAAAATTGCTCGAGATCATGGTGCACTAACATTATTGGATGCTGCACAAAGTGTCCCCCATATGAAAACTGATGTGAAGCAGCTTGATTGCGATTTTATGGCATTTTCAGGTCATAAAATGTTAGGACCCATGGGTACAGGTGTCCTTTATGGTAAAGAAGAGCAATTAGAGAATTTAGATCCGTTATTATTTGGTGGAGAAATGATACGTTATGTATCGTTTGAGGAATCGACTTGGAATGAACTTCCGTGGAAATTTGAGGCAGGTACTCCAAATGTTGGTGGTGCTTTGGGTTTAGGTGAGGCAGTACGATACCTCTCTAATATAGGAATGGATAAAGTTCAACTTATTGAACACCAGCTTACGAAATATGCAATGGAAAGAATGTCTGAATTAGATTATGTTACAATTTATGGTCCAGATATTGACAATCGAGGTGGTGTTATTAGTTTTAATGTGACTGGTGGTGAAGGCGGAGTATTTATTCATCCTCATGATGTTGCATCAATTCTTGATGAAGAAGGGATTGCAATCAGAGCCGGTCATCATTGTGCTCAACCCTTGATGAGATCAATGGATCTACCTGCTACATCTAGAATGTCATTTTACATCTATAATACTAAGCAGGAGATTGACATTGCAATCGATGCATTAGAAAAGGTGCAAAATACATTTAATTAGGAGATCAAACATGCCATCAATTTATCAAGAACAAATCATCGATTATTACAAATATCCACGAAACAAAAAGGCTCTAGAAGATTCTACATTTGATTATGGTGATCAAAATCCTGTATGTGGAGATGAAATCCATCTTTATATCAAACTTAATGATGAGGGTAAAGTTGTCGAATCAGGTTTTCAAGGTAAAGGATGTGCAATAAGCCAAGCTTCTGTGTCACTTCTTACAGAAGCAATAGAGGGTATGACTCTTGAAGAAATGAAAGAGCTTACCAATGATGATATCCAGGAAATGCTGGGTATTCCACTTTCTCCAGTTCGTTTAAAATGTGCGATATTAGGATTGAAAGTCCTAGAAGGTGCAATAATCAAATATGAAGGTGGAAATGTAGGTTCGTCTACAAAAAATAAATAATAATAACAAAGAGGTTACCAAATATGAAATTAGTAATAAAAGACTTAGAAGTAAAAGCTGGAGAAGTTGAAATCTTACGAGGCGTCAACTTAACTATCGAATCGGGAAAAATCTATGGGATTATGGGTCGAAATGGCTCAGGAAAGTCCACATTAGCTAAGGTTGTTTTTGGTCATCCAGATTATACTGTTACAAAAGGAGATATCCTTGTTGATGGTGAAAGTATTCTTGAAATGTCAACTGATCAGAGAGCTAGGCTAGGTATTTTCTTAGGTTTCCAATCTCCACATGCTGTTCCTGGAGTTACCATGCACAATCTAATTAGAACTGCAATTCATGCTCAAGATCCTGATCAACAAATGGAGAACCCAATTAAATTCATTCGTCGTTTAAAATCCCAATTGAAAGAGATTGGATTAGATGGTGAATTTGTAAACAGATCTGTTAATGAAAATGCTTCAGGTGGAGAAAGAAAAAAAGCAGAGATCATACAACTTGATATGTTAGGTGCCAAAATAGCAATACTTGATGAAATTGATTCTGGATTAGATATTGATGCACTAAAAATTGTAGCAGAATCAATCAAAAGGCACAGAGAAGAAAAGGGAACAGGATTTCTTTTAGTTACACATTACAATAGATTACTGACCTATGTTAAACCTGATGTAGTTTACCTTTTCTACAATGGACGAATTGTACGATCGGGTGGACAAGAATTGGCAATTGAATTGGAAGAACAAGGATATGAGAAATTAGTTGCTGCAGCAACCCAATAGATTAATCTTAAAATCTTGTTTCATGATAGAAAAAAGTATACCTATCTCAAATCGATTTCCAATTGATTTCAGTAATTAGCTTATTTACTTTCGGTCTACTCTATGCTTCTGCGCTTATATACTAGAATCCTGTAATTAGATATTGTGAGTATTCTCCTCAGAACTTTGCGTGTTCCAGTATTCCCTGATATTAAATCTAAGGAGTTACTGGAAACAACTTTTGAAGAGTACTCCAAAGCTGCACAAACTGCATTTGACTACGCCAATACCAATAATACCTCGAATCGTATCAAGGTCCATCATGGAATTTACAAAGCATTTAGAAAACAGTCCTCACTCAATTCTCAGTTGGTAATTAACGCCAAGAACAAGGCTATGGATGTAATCCGAAGCTTGAAGGCAAAGAAAAAGAAAAGAACTGTAAAATTCATGAATAAGATACCCATCAGATATGATTATAGATCATCCACAATCCATCAAGAAAATCAATCAGTCTCTCTATCTACTACTGGGAGACGAGTGAACATTGAATATTTTCTACCAACATGTTATCAAAAATATTCAGACTGGGAATTTAGAAGCTTTGAATTACTAAATAAAGGAAAAAAATATTTTCTTCATTTTGTAGTTAGAAAATATGTTAAGGCAAGTGGAGAACATTCAGGAGAATTTATTGGCATTGATCGTGGTATTCGTCATATAGCAGTGACATCGCAAAACCAATTTTACAATGGCTCTCGTCTACGAGAACTTAAAAATCGGTATTTTAGATTGAAACGTGGACTCCAGAAGAAAGGCACTAGATCTGCAAAACGTAAGTTAAAACGGGCTGCAGGTAAAGAAAGACGGTTTCAAAGGGATCAGAATCATTGTATTTCCAAAACCATTATTAAAAATATGAAAAAAAATTCTACAATAATACTTGAAGATTTAAGTGAAATTAGAAAAACGGCTAAACAACGAAAAAAATCCAGAGGATCAAGAGAACTTAATTCCTGGGGTTTCTATCAATTTCAGATTTTTCTACAATATAAAGGAAAAGAAAAGAATATTGAGGTTGTTTATATAAATCCAGCTTATACATCGCAACGATGTAGTGATTGTGGATTTATTTCCAAGAAAAATCGTAAT
>JAAFKL010000207.1 GCA_021399405.1 Candidatus Heimdallarchaeota archaeon
ATGGATTCATTGTTTGATCTGATTTCAGTTCATTCTCAACTGGAAAAATCAGGTAAATCTTTACCAACAAAAGTTAGGATCTCATTAAATAGGTATGCTGATCATAATAGGGGGAAAATTGAAGGGCATGGAAAACTCATAATTTTAGCATCGAATGATTGGAAGGCAGTTTACACTAGTACTTTATCAGAAATAAAGTCAAGTGAAAACTTAGTGCAGACAATATTACATGGATTATCAACTCTTCATTCTGGTAATATCTCTGACACTGGCTTTACATATCAATCGATTAGTAAACTAAGAACATTGACTAAAAAGATAGACGATTTCTATTTAATTTATTGCTATAAAGGCTCATCATATATTGCAAGTGAGAAAATAGAGAGTTTAGGTAATTTAATCGAAATTAATGGTATACTGCTTAATTTTCAAGGTGACAGTAAGAATTCCCATTTCATTGGAAAAGAAATTGAGACAATTATTTCAGAATTTTTTGATTTACCACGTAGCTCTTCATCTGTTCTGACAGATATTTATGATGAAACTAAATCAATTAAGAACCTAACCAAATTTAAAGACCTATTACACCCTTTCAGATTGTCAATTATTTATATGTTAGAAAAAAATTATCAGTTACCTCGATCTGTGATACAAGAGATTTTAGGGATCAATCCTGGATCATTGAACTCCCATCTTAACAAATTACTAAAAATGGAATATATTGGGAAGAAATTGGAATTCATTGATGAAAAACCAAGAGATGTGTACTTTATCCAATCAGCAGGTACGTATCAGTTGATTTCACTAAAAGAAACTTTACAGGGTACTTTGATGTAAAATAATAATTCACCTAACAATTAAATGATCACAATTCCATATTTTTCATTGATATACTAATTACTAATTTGTCTAGGAATATGTCTAGGCTGTTGGAAAAATTAAATGGGTCCTTGTTTTATATAGGTTGCACCATCTATTATTTTACAAGCTTGTAGTTAAGACAAGTTGTGGAGTCTAAAAATGTTTAGAGAAATTTATCACAAAACTAACAGATTTACAATTAAAAAAAGAAGTGGGAGCTTTGCTTTACTTGTCATATTGCTTTTTATGACTAGTGCATATGCTCAGTCCTCTTCATTATCAACAAGAAATTCTATTTCTCCTTCTGACATAAACATTGAAGAAATATATGAATTAGAAGATAAAAAACTTAATAGTTTTAAGCCTACATCATTTAACATCAATGCATTAGCCAATTCGAAAGCAAATGTGATAGTGATATATGATAGTAATGATCTCATTACAACAAATGCTGCACTATTATTTGATGAATTTTTAAAATATGAAACAAGGATAGAAAAATATCCTATTTCCAATATTTTTGATGTTGAAGTTGCTTTACAAAATACCAGGAAAGACCAGATCGTTATTTTTCTTGCTCATGGCTTACCAGATGAGTTTAAACTTGGAAACAAGTACTATCCCTGGTCACAATTAACAATGAATATAGAAGAATCATCAACAAATCACTTTCTAATTGCATCATGTTTTTCTTCTAGTCTTGATTCCAAAACTGATTTGAAAATAAAAGGGTTAGAAGGGTTAATTGATTATCAAGCTGCTGTACCCATATTATCTATCTATGCATTAGATTTCCTGTATGAAATTGATAATTTTGAAAGGACATCATCATTGGAATTGATAAAAGAATATCTGAATAATAATGAGAATGATGTCATAAGTCGATTAATTACTCCAGTTGCCCCATTAGCAGGAATTCCAAAAACATTGCAATATAGATTGGTTACAACCAATGATGATGTGAATAAGTTAATTGATGGGATGATAGAATGGTTAAGGAATCAAGTTTTGTTCGTTATTGAGAGTATTAATACTTTCATGCGATCAGTTTTTCCAGAGCAAATACTAAATGCATTTGATACATCATTTGATTCTAGTGGAATTGGTTTAGACATAAATCTATTTGATTTTCCGATTGAAATCACTGAAAATATTGACCCCCAATTTACTCTCAATCATGAAATTTCAAAGGATTTTAAAAAGAAGGTCGATATAATTATCATACCTGATAAAGTTAATCTTACTTTAACTCTTGAACTTTTCAAAGAAGAAATGGTTGAAGGTCAAACTAATTATGAAGTCTCTGTATTTGGCATAAGAGGTTCTGCAAAATTAAAATCAACAAAACCATTTGTAGTACATCTACCCATTGGTCCAATTTCTATAGTACTCGATATCGATTTTCAAATAATGTTAGCCGCAGAAATTCTCTTCAAGTATGAAAGCCATGATCCTACATACGATTATGATAATGGAGATATAAGTAATAATACAGTTCTTTACGACCAAAGTAATAATCTTGCTGCCATAGTCGGTTATGCTACAGTTGAAAATCTTCTTGATGAGGAACTAGTAATAGAATCTTGGTTTGGTATGCCTAATCTTGGTATAGGGCCTTGGTTAAGGGTATATGGATTGGCTGAAATTAAAATTGCATTTCGACTAGGTTCTCCTATTGAAAAGGCACTTGAGGCTGCCAGTCATTCACAAAAGAAAATATCAGAGAGCGAAAGCAAGGTAAAAAATGATGTGGCATGGTCGTTGGGTCAAGCATCAATTATGGGTGTTTTTAGTGGTTCAGGTGATGGATTAATTCTACAACTTAACACTCTAATTGAAATAGGTCCAAATCTTGAGATTGAAATAGGTATAGGAGATAATCTTACATTCATTTTGGAAGGAAAGGTTGTAATTAGATATCCATTCTCTGTAACCGGGAAATGGGATGATTCTGGTTTATACTTCACCAAAATGGAAATATATTATCCTAAAATTATTGTCGACTTTACTGCAAAGGTTGAATTTGAATTCAAAGTTTTTGGAAAGAAATTCACATTGAAAATAGAGTATAATTATGATTTCTCACATTATTTACCAAATGGAATTAAAGAAGATCTAGAACCTGGACAAACATTTTCTGATTATAATATTTATGAAATAAAAGAATATAACCATCCAGAAGGTGAAAATCAGGTAACAACCGATTCTGCTGCTTCATTGTTATACTGCTCATTAATTTACAGTATTGCTGATGTATATGGAGCTCCAGTGGTGTGTAATGATATTTCAGCTATAATCACTTATGAAGCAACTGTTAGAAATGGTACTGTATCTGACTCTGAACCTCCCATAATAGAAATAATGACCCCTAATAGCAATAGAGATGATGTATTGACCTATGGTGAATATGAAGGCCAACCCAAAACCTTCTTTGATTTCATAGATAAAGTTACTTCTGTAACCTCAAATTTTGTCAAAGTGGTGATTGGAAAATTTCTAGAAGGAAACTTCTTTGAAAACAATGGATCTTATGCAATAACCATTGAAAAATCCAAACCCATATATCTGGTTGGAGATGAAGCTGTTGTTGATATCTATGTGTTTGATCCCCATATTGGATCGAATACGGATTCATATGTCAAGAAACTCGAGGTGGAGGCAGATTTCGATCCTGTTGAACTTGAAGCAACACTAATTCCAGATGATCTAAGCTACTACTCATTTGGATCTCATACTGTTAAACCCTTTAAATTTGATACTAAGTTCAGGATGAAATTAGATATAACCTTCTCACAAGCTGATGTGGTCGTTAAGGATAAATTGAATAATGTTATTAGGACATTTAGATCATCAGATTACATGACTTATGGGAGAACATCTGCTAATATAGTTGTAGACATTCCATGGATGGAAACAAACGAATTAATAATCGAATTACGAGAAATGCCTGCAGATAGTTGTACATTATGTTTTGAGGCCTTTGCAGAGGTTCATGTCAAGAGTATTGAAATAAAGCATAAAGTTTCTTTCACTGGGGATAAGGACGTTACAATTGATTTGAGCTCTATGACTAATGGAGCATTATATCTTAATCAATCGTACCCTGAAGTTACAAGTGAGTGGGGTCCATCAATAGGTAAAACAGGTTATGAGGGTATATGGACACTAGAACTCCCTCTTCATAAGTACTATGTTGACAATAGAATTCCTCAATCTGGTAATATGTATCTCCGGGTGAAAGCAACAGATGATGCTAATCTATATTCAGAGATTACTAAAGTATTCCAGTATTATGTCCCGATAGATTCTGCAAGCCCAGAGATTAAGATCTCAGATTCAAAAATTCAAAATGCAAGTCTTGCTACAAATATCAATATCGCTACAAGAGGAAGTGAAGAATATACCTTTACTTTTAATGAAGTAGAGGAAATTAAGAACTATCAGTATTCATTTGGCAATCAATCCTCATCATATGCTATCCACACCGGAATTAATGCTAGCACTATAACAGATAGGTTGGCCTTTTATTCTCAGGAATCAAAGGTGATCAAAACAATCAGCAGTGGGACCAGTAACCAATTTAAATACACTATCAATCAAGCTCTCACATCAAATAGCAATTTATTATCATTTGATATGAGAACATCAGGAGATTATATTGTAGATATCCAATTAACTAGCACTTCACAACTGGAGATCATAAGATATCAAAACGGTGTGACATCAACATATCAGGCTGGTTCTGTTATTTATGTCAATACCACTTCATTTGATGTGAATGATCTAGATTGGACGAGGATTAATGTTCCGATAGAGGAATTGCTGCGTAGTTTTAGTTTAAATGCAAATGCTACAATGTTAGAGGCGATATATATCCAAGGAAGTATGGAATTCGATTCAATTATTCTCAATAGTGAATTAGTTATGGATAGTAATTCTCTTACAAGTTGGAGTACAACAATAACAAATCCAGAAGGCTCTTCACTCACCAATCCACTGGTATACAAACCAGAGGTATTTACAGTTTCTCACACATGGAATGAAGTGCCAGGATCTAGACAATTGGACACCAACGGAGCTATCTTGACTATGCAGTATAAACTTTCATTTGACACAACACAGCTTAGTGATGGAGAATATTATGCAGAATTGTCGGTAGATGATAATTTTGGTTATTCTGCAAGTGGATTATATAGGATAATTATTGATAATACTGCACCTACAGATA
>JAAFKL010000208.1 GCA_021399405.1 Candidatus Heimdallarchaeota archaeon
ATCGCACATATATAGGTCATTGAATCAATTGAGGTTTGCACCCTGTATAAGACCGCATCCATTATCAATGGATCATCATATTCCGTGGGCAATGATCCCATTTTTTCAGAGATAAAATCCATTTTTTCATTGTATCTCTTAATTCTGTACACTAAAATACTATTACTAGTAAAATATATAATGATTTTCCAATGAATTAGACACTTAAGAGCTTACTTGATGATAAATGGTTTCATTTCCATAAAATGTATTTGAAAATTCATTCTACTGTAAAAGAATTAAATGACTTTATTGGCCATCCAAAAGAGCACATTACAGAATAATCTTGAGAAGAAAAATATCAGATAGATTAAGTTTAAAAATATAGATTACTAAAATATAATGTAGGAAAATATTAAATTGACTATCTTGATTTTAATTTATATTTCTTATTTTTCATAAGAACTAATGAACTAAGCACCATTATACTCAAACCAAGATATTCCATGGATCCCACATCTACAGGAATGGTTATTGAAGGAGATGTAGAAGGTCTAGGTTCTCTATTTGTTTCAGCTGCCCAAAGACCTTCACCTCTAAATAGATCCCTTGCTGAGGTGTAAGAATATTCTATCTTCCAAGTATCTTTATAAAATGCTTTTTGGTAGTTGTAGACTGGTGATTCTGAATTAACAAATAAATTACCACTTATCTCATTCATTTCATCTTTATTTATCGCATGCGCGATAGCTCTTCTTATATTATATTTTTTCAGATATTCATTTTCTAGATTGAATATCATGGTGACTGGACCAGCTTGAGTAGTAGATTTGATATATGAAAACCTGGGATTATTTAATATTTTGTCCAGCATTTGCAATTCTCCAACAGAAGGTCGATTGAAAACGACTTTCACATAGTCTATATCCCCTTTCTCGAACATGTCTAGTTTTTCACTATACAGTCCAATTGCTTTGTATTTGTCAGTCTGAGGAATAAGCGAGTAATATTTGATTCCAAATTCTGTGGGTTTTTGAAAGTGATTACTTTCAGTTTTGTTATACGTGAAGTAAAATGGATCTACTTTTCCTTCTGCATCAAATTTTGGAGAATCCCATTCATTGGGATACCAGTAATCATCTCTTTGTACAAAATCAATTTTACCACTTTCCTCAATGCTTTTTATTGCAAAAGGGCCAGCTGTTACAGGATTATATTGAAATTCTTGAAATTCATCAGTTTGTAAAATATCAATTCCTGCATTTGTCAAATCGTGAGGTGTTCCATAAGTATATTGTTGATTGGACTCATTATAATAACTCAAAGTTTTATTGAGATAGAATTCTGGAAATGGATTCAAGACTTCAAAATCAGAATTAAAAATAAACCATTCTAAACGAGGATTAACTTTGAAATAGTATGTAATGGAATTTTCGGTTTCATTTAACTCATAGTGATCCATATACTCTGAGTGTCGTAATGGATCGACTAATTCTTTTATCTGTTCACCAAAGGCAAAATCTCTTGCAGAAAGTTTATGAATCTGATTGTCTACCAAGTAAGATCCATTTTCTGTGTGTTTCATAAAATATGCATTATCTCTAATCCAAAATTTTTGTTTCCCATATTTGAAAATCTTTCCATCCTTTTCCCAATCAGATTCTTCCCAAGCTATTGCTAGATCTGGATGATGAGAATTTGACCACGAATTTGATATATCATAACCACGAATAGGACTTAATAACAACAGAGATGATGAAAGCATTTTCGCATTTTCTGTCAATCCAAAACTCCATGCATCACTACTTGGTAGAAAATTATAAAATGCATTATTGTGCCAATTTTTTCTATCATTGAATGTATTTTTATCAGTTTTTATACTAGATTCATTCCAATAACCACCAGTATACAAATAATCAAGAATTTGGTAATCATAGGAACTGGTTGTAAATCCCTCAAATCCTTTTGACATCAATTGAAAATTTGACGAGGTTAATAATGGATAAAAATAGAGTAGTTCCTCCATGAATAATTCCTGAAATTCATCCACCAGACCTATTAGATCAGTTTGATTATCTTTTATCGAACTATACAATTCAGTTTTTTCTAAAAGAATATCTTCTATTAACAGATCTACATCGGTTTGATTGATACCAGTATCTTCAAGTTGCCAATTTTGCCAATCAGTATCATTTAGGAACATCGAGTAATGTATGGCTCCCCACATTCTGAGACTGGGAAAATAATCAGACAACATGTAACCAACGACTGGTAGGGGGCCACCATAACTCAATCCGTATAGCCCCAGATCCCATTCCTCCTCAGGTCTTTCTTGAGGAACAATCGTGGTAACCCATCCAAAAAATGATTTTGCTCTTACCTCAACATCGATCCCCAATGGTTTTAATGCATTTTTAATAAAATAGCCAATATTAGACCTATACCCATCATTTGCCTCCACAATCATGATCAATTTGATGTTGTCTTCGGCTTTTACAGGAGGGGGCATGATGATAAGTGAAACAATTAATATAATTGATAATACATTTATTGTTCTCATTCAATTGCTCCTCCTTCTCTTCAGTTTCATTGATACCAATACCAGAAATGGAGTAATATAACCAATAAATGAAGTCTCTTTAGTTTCTTCAGATATTAGCTCAGTAATCACCAATGTAATAGTTTCACCAGATATACCAGCAACAAAATCAAAAGAGCTATCAATATCTGTTATTATATAACCTGTTGAATTAATACCTCCTATGCCTCTAGGTGTATCCCAATCAGAAAATGACATCAAGCAAGTTTGGGGACATGGTATATCTCTGTGCCAAAATCCGTAGGGTGCAAAGGTAACTACACCAACGAAATTTTTGCCTGTACGCAGATTTACTTTTTCAGCATCTAGTGGTTGTATTCCCAGAGCATCAACAATAAAACTGATTCCTCTTACTCTATCCCATTCTTCCAGAATTTGAACACCAGAGAAACCACTTGAATTTGTTATCGCATTCAATATTAATCCAGCTGTATTAATTTCAGTAGTTTCAGTATCATTTATTGAGTATTTATCCACAGAATCAGTTATCACAAATTCTTCGGACAAACTGAGATTGGAATCAGAATTTACATCAAAAAATAATTGTTGGTCTAGGGCGTTCGCCCATAATACGTAAATTGCTTTACCCGATATCAATCCGTCCTCAAATTGATCCTTAATATGCAAATCAAGATTTACACTAAATGTTTCGTATATATAGACCTCATCAATGCCGTACACACTCACTACAATGGTATCATAAGCGTATTGAATTCCTAAATCCTGATCATACCCCATATGTATAATAGATATTGCATGATCACCCCTCGATACTGGAACTATCAAATCATTGCTGTTTATAAGTTCACCTGCTAATATTGAAACTTCACCATCAACTAGTAAAAAGAATTGACCCATTGTTTTGCTTGAATTTTCCAGATTAATTTTAAATGTGTAATTCCCATTAACATCTGTCCAGACAGGGTCCTTAACCTCATATGTATGATTGAAGGTTGGGATATTCCAACTTGTGTAACCTGAGATGTTAACTTTCAGATATACCACAGGGAAGGTCTTTTCAGTTTTAATTTCATATACCCCCATTTCATTTTTTTCTATACCTTGTTCATCTAATGGAGATGAACCAACAAAATATATATCCACATTGAATTCACTATCCTCTCTAAAATAACTTGGTTGAATTACAGGATTCATCAGGTTTGTATTGACGTTTGAAGTTACAGGAACTGAAAAACCAATTATTAGAAAAATAGAAAATACTAAACACAGATATTTGACTAAATACACCATATTTAAAAAAAATATTGTAATTGCTATATAAACTTTACTTATTTATTTGATTATTGTCACCAATTTCAAGATATATGTTTATTGAAGTGCTAATTTTATCATTGTATTCTATAATATAATCATAAACTTGAGCAAATATGATTAATTTTTGAGATAAAATATTTTAATTAGCACAATTTTAAAATATTTTTTTATGAAATATCAATTGGATCTCATCTGGGAACTCCTTATAAGCATTCTTTTTTATCTCCACCAATTCACATCCCATTTTGAAATAGAACTCAAATGCTCCAACATTGTTGTTCTGCGTTTCAATTTTCAGATCTCTACAATTTCTCTTTCTAGCCCAGTCTAATACATATTTGAATAATTTTGAACCCACACCTTTTTTTCTATAATCCGGATGAATTCTGATATCCCAAAGGACAGCCAGATCATCTCTTTTCTCTAACATGTACACACCATTTGTTTTCCAAGCAATTACTGCCCCTCCAATCAGAGTATTTGATTGATATGCTAAAATAATCCCCCAATTTGAAATATCCCATCTTTTTGTCCATCGCAAAGGGTCTTCAATTTCATCATAATTTTTTATAAAGGGATCAATATTTACTTTAAACCGGATGATATTATTCCCAATTTTAGTCCCATCATCAAATATATATTCACTTCGCACTTCAAATGTAATTGGTATGGTTTTATAGATTTTTAGGATTGATTGGATGGAAGATGAATTTGATTGACTTATATTCAGATCCTTTATTTCATATTCCATAATCGGATTAATTATCCTTTGTATATGAATATTTCCCATATATTGACAAGGCAAATGCGGATAACCCTTGCTATACGCAGAAATAATATTCCAGTCTAGATTTGCCTTATTTACAATATTTTTTTTTGAGGTTAGATTGA
>JAAFKL010000209.1 GCA_021399405.1 Candidatus Heimdallarchaeota archaeon
ATGTTCATCTTCATCTTATTGTTCATTGTGGAACTTCAAGTTCAATTTTATGACCCTCATCTACGATTAATTTCTTTACTTTCCTGAAATTAACATTTTTTGGGACATAATCCAAAACTAATGTTTTTGAATCAGCATCACCACCAACTAAAACTACACCAGGAAGTTTCTCTAAGGTTTCTTTTAAATTAGATATACAACCCTGACAGTGTATGGTTGGTATATAATATGCAATTTTGTTGGTTTTCAATTCAGGAGAAAATAGTTGCTCAAATGATTGCCTAGAAATTTCTTCAGTTTTAGAAGGAATTAGTTTTCCACCATAGGAATTTATTAGCACAGCTGTTACACTTGCGGCCATTGCTATCATTGCGAAGACAGGATGAACTAATCCAGTCATGGCTAACGGTACTCCAACTCCATTGAAAGTAAAGGCGAGTGATACATTCTGTTTAGTTTTTGCAAAACTAGATTTTCCAATATGATAGGCATTGACTACCCCTATCAGGTTATTATTCACCAATATTATATCAGCTGATTCAATAGCTATATCGGTCCCTGAATTAAAGGCTATTCCAACATCAGCTTGCATTAATGCAGGTGCATCATTAATCCCATCACCTACCATGGCGACTCTAGTCTTATTTTTTTGCATTTGGCGAATTATTTCGGCTTTTTCTTGAGGTAATTCTTCCGCAAAAATTTTAGAAATTCCCACTTGTGAAGCAATAAACTCTGCAGTACGTTTACTATCACCTGTAATCAAAATTGGTTCAAGTCCAATCTTTTTCATCTCTTTAATCGTATATTTGGCATCAGTTTTAATAGTATCTGCAATTGATATTAATCCTAATAATTTTTTATTTTTAGCTACACCAATTACTGTCCACCCCTTGTTTTCCATTTCAGCTATTTGATCACTCATTAGAAATAAGTCAACCATCTCTTCTTTCAAAAATCTAGGGCTTCCAAGAACAATTTCTGCTTGATTTACAAATACTCTAATTCCAGATCCGGAAATAGCTTGAAAATCTTCCAAAACAACATCACCAAAATCATAATTTTGCAACTCCGAGTATTTTACAATAGCTAGAGCTAATGGATGTTCAGAATTCCTTTCCGCAGCAGCTGCGATTGTCATTAATGTTGATGCTTTAGTTCCGTTTGTAGGAAGAACTTCCACTACAGATGGTTTACCTTCTGTTATGGTACCAGTTTTATCTAAAGCAACAATTGACACATCTTTGAAAACTTGGAATGCTTCTCCAGATCTCATTAATATCCCTTTCTGAGCAGCAAGCCCACCACCACGTATCATCGCCAAAGGTGTTGCCATTCCCAGAGCACAAGGATAACCTAGTACTAAAACTGCAAGTGTAGCAAAAATCGCTCGACTTATATTAGGTTCCCCAACAACAATCCAAGCACCAAACGTCCATATGAAAAAGGCAATTGCAGCGGCCCAAAGAACTGTTGGTACAAAATATTTGAGCACTCGGTCTACTGCTCCCAAAATTCCTGGTTTTAATGCTCGTGCTTCTTGGATTGATTTTGCTACTTGTTGTAGAAAACTTTCTTCTCCTATTTTTGTTACTTGAATTAATAAGCTTCCATATTGGTTGATTGATCCACCAATCACTTCATCACCAACATCCTTGAAGACTGGAATGGATTCTCCGGTAACTAAACTCTGATCAACCGATGAACTTCCCTCTATAATTTTTCCATCAACCGGAATATTTTCTCCAGGTCTTACTCTGGCACGATCCCCTATCTTAACTTCCTCGACGGGGATTTGTTTCTCTTTTCCTTCTCTGACCACACGGGCTTCGGGTGGTTGTAACTCCATTAAATTCATGATTGCTCTTGAGCTTTTAGTTCTAACATGAAGCGAAACGTATCCTGAAAGGATATGATAGGCAGTAATGAAAATCGCTGCACCCATAAAATCAGCCATAGGCCACGCTTGGACATAAAATCCAATTAAACCTCCAATTAGACCTCCAAATGCTCCAAATTCCATTAATACATGTTGGTTTAAAATACCACGTCGTAGAGATCCAGTAGCCATTTTTAATATGTTTTTCCCCACCACAAATATCATACCTAGGGTTAAAGAAAGCATAACCCACTTGAACCAAGATTGGCTATTTCCAGTCCAATTTAGGATCATAAAGATAAATGCAACAGAAGTAACGGCTGCAGCTTTGAATAATTCAATTTTAGCATGTTTCAAATCTTCTTGTTCTTCTTCATATGTCTTAACCTTGTTGGGATCTCTTACAGTATACCCTAAACTTACCATTGTATCATTTAGATCCGTTACAGAAGTTTTATCGGGATTGTATTCAACCAAGGCCTCCTCATGTGAGAGGTTGACCGAAACATTTGATACGCCATCCATTCGCGTATACGCTTTTTTAATGCTTTCGACGCAAAAGGAACATTGCATTCCACCAATTTTTATAATATGTTTTTCTTTTGTTTTTTGTGACATATTGATACATCCCGCAAATAACTTTGTTTTGAGTGCAAAACAGTATTATAACTACTCCAATATAAATGATAGTATTAATATTATTGTGAAATAATTAAAATATAAATGAAATTATACCCATCGTATTTGGTATAATCCAAAACCATTAATATGTTGATCAGGTTTCAATTATATAAGATATAAAGAGGTTATCATTTGACAGATATAATTACAGTGAAGCCAACAACCGAATTTCGTCAACTTATACCACTTGATAAATCTAAATTGAAAGTATTGAGTGATCAAACTCGTTTAGTCATATTACAATTATTAACAGAAAAACCATTATCGATTGGTGATCTTGAAGAGGAGTTAAAAAATCAAGGTATCGTTAAATCAACTAATACAATTCGACATCATGTTGATGTATTAAAAAAATCTGGATTTGTCAATTTAACTGGTCTCAAGGAAAGTCGTGGTGGTGTCCTGAAATATTACCAAAGCAATAGTCAAATATTGGATCACGTACTATCAGATGAAAAAATGAATGATGTTCAGTCTCTGAGTATTAAATTGAAACCAAAGTTTGATAAATTATTTGAAGAAATTTTAATAGAGCATGATGATATAATTAATGATATTGCTAAGTCCTTGATACCATGCGAAAAATGTGATCCATCTCATTTTAAAGACTATGTTCTTAGCCAGATTATATTTGCAGGTATTGGTAATTTCCTAAACCGTAAGAAATCGATGTAACGCTCTCAGGCTGAACCAAATTTTAATCTCAGGATCGATCTTCATACCAATTTTTTGAACACTAACATTGTAACTTCAAAATAATAACTAATAACTACTCACGAAATCAGTTTAGCTTAATATCTCATTAAGCGAGTTTAAAGAATCAATTATTTCTGGTCGAATTAGCTTCGCGGAAGTCCATCGTCCCTCTTTTTCTAAACGGATTATTCCTATACTCTTCAATTTTTTAATATGATGAGTGATAGTGGGCTGTGAAAGGTTTAGGATATATTCCAACTCACATAGACAAAGTGATTTATCTTTTAGCAAATAAATAATGCGTAATCTATTTGGTTCGGCTAGTATTTTCAAGCTTTTAGCAAGTGTAGTTAAATCACGTGTAATCTCATTATTCAAATCCTTTAATTTGGTTAAATGGTCATTAATGGATGTACATGCACAGACTTCGCTTTCAATGTATCGTCCTAATCGTTCTTCTAAATTATTCAAATATTAAACTCCTAATTGCTAATAAAATTCTAATTATAATCCATAGTTCATAGTCGTATTTATTCTCATCGATATATATTGATGTTAATCATCAATTTTTTATATTTGTTTTTGTTGATACATATTGATTGTTGTCTATATCAACAATAAATCTGAAAGATCGGTGAATTTTATTGAGTAAAATAAAAATAGAAATCTTTGGTAAAGGATGTAAAAACTGCAATATATTGGAAAACAATGCGCGTAAAGCTGCAGATAATACAGGTGAGGAAATAGAGGTTTTCAAAATTACCGAAATGGATGAAATGTTGGATAGAGGGGTCTTCAAAACTCCTGGATTAGCAATAGAAGGAAAAGTAGTGTCGTCTGGTAGGGTGTTAAGTCCTGACAAAATAAAAAAATTGATAGCTGATTATAAGGAGAACTAGTTATGTCGATATTTTTTGATTATACGTATGGGATAGCTAATAGTGCAATAGATACAACAATCGAATATTTATCCTTTCATGTTCTTCTTTGTTTGGTCCCTGCTTTTTTCATTGCGGGAGCCATGACAGTATTTATTCCCACTGATGATGTAATTAAATATCTTGGTCCTGAGGCCAAAGGAAGAGTATCATATCCGCTTGCAGCGGTTGCTGGATTATTGCTTGCTGTATGCTCTTGTACTGTTATTCCTCTCTTCGTAGGGATTTATAAAAAAGGAGCTGGATTGGGTGCTGCAGTCACATTCTTGTTTGCTGCCCCTGCTGTAAATATACTTGCCCTAACATATACCGGGTCATTAATTGGGATGGACATCGCAATAGCTAGAGCCATTCTAGCAATTGGATTTGCAATTATTATCGGGATTAGTATGGATTTGATATTCCCTACACAGGAAGAAGACAGATCTGTTAAGAAAAATGAAAGAAAAATTAACACTGAGTCTGTGAAACAGAGTTCTATAAGAACGACACCAATTTCAGTTTCAGTATTGATGGCAATCAATTTAATTTCTGGAATTTTATTAGTACTATTGGAAGTTGAATATTTATTATTTGGATTGTATATATTAGGATTAAGCTCTTTATTACTGTTGAGCAAATTAGCCAAAAATAAAGAGTTAATACTATTTATTTGGTTGGTGTTTGCACTTTTTGTTGGCACCTCAAGAATTGAACCCTTTGATAATTCAATTTCAATATTATCAATTTCATTTCCAGCCAATGTTTCGAATATGTTAGTGAAAGCCGTATTAGCAGGCATTGTTGCAGTTTTAATTGTTTTTTATGCTTCAATGTATATCCAAAAAGAGGATATGAATGAATGGAAAAATGAAACCTGGATATTTGTTAAAGCTATCTTCCCTTTAATTTTATTGGGAGTTTTTGTCGCTGGTGCATTGAAATACATGATTCCTCAAGAAATAATAATCAAGCTTGTCGGCTCAAATACAGTATTAGCTAATTTTATTGCTGTTTTCTTTGGAGTATTCATGTATTTTCCCACATTAATGGAAGTCCCAATGGCTAGGACCTTCCTGGATCTGGGGATGTCA
>JAAFKL010000022.1 GCA_021399405.1 Candidatus Heimdallarchaeota archaeon
GAAGCAGGTAAGTTCATTGGAGCAGGACTTGCAGTCGGACTTGCAGGATTTGGATCATCTATTGGTATGGGTTCCGCAGCTTCTGCAGCTATTGGAGCCATTTCAGAAGATGAGAAAATGTTTGGTACCGCACTTATTTTCGTAGTACTTATCGAAGCAGTCGCTATTTATGGTCTGTTAGTTGCATTACTTCTAATTTTCGCAGTCTAAAATCTTAACTAAATTATCAAATCAATATATATCATTATATCTTTTTTCAATACTAGAATATTGTTCTATTGTAATTATATCCATCTTTTCCTGGCTAGAGTTTATTCGGATAGCTTCTTGTTTTGCGGGGATACCAATTTTATTTGCAATAATAATTGCCCCAGTAAGCCCTGTGCTTCGAACTAATCGCTCTACGTTGTGTATTTGTGGTACCGATAACATTCGTTTAGAATCAAAAAAGAAAATACCAACAGTATTTGATTCATTTAATTCCAATGTGAAGTGAATATATTCCTTCCTTGTGCCTGATTTAACTTCTAAGCCATAACTTGCTCGAATTGATGATTCCTTTTCCAGTTGTCTTAAGACTGTTAGAAATTTATTGGGAGATCGAATTAATCGACACTTATCCAATTTTGTTATATCTACACGTTTAGCACCATTATATCTACCTAATGGTGCACCTAACTCATCTGAATTTAAAAATGGGTATTGAATTAGATGTGTAAGGGCTTCAAAATTCTGATTCTCCGCAAAAGCGAAAGAAAAACCTTCTAACTGCAATTTATTATCATTTATGCTCAACGTAACCACCATGATCGAAATTATCGATCCATAATCGCGTCATCATTTACATATTATAGTTTTGTGTAAACTAAACGCAAAGCTCTAGCTATACGTAATTTTTTAAGATGAATAGAGTATTTGATTTATGATTAGCGGGATATACATCATTCATAAAAAATTGAAATTGTTAATAAGAGGTTTCATCAATTGAAGGGGCTGAAGTATCTATTATACGGGTTTCTGCAAATTTTCGTATCCACTCACTCTCAGTGGCATCTGAAAAGACACGTATCATTACGTATCGTTCACGATTGGAACTGACTTGTGACAGAAATGATCTGAAATAAGCTGTATTGTTCATTGCCTCTTGAAGTGTATATGATTTCTTTTTTGGCGGAAGCGTATTTTTAGCATCCCAGATAAATATATTTCCAACTTCGAATTCTTTGCTATCGATTGTACTCATTGGGTAAGTGTTAGTTATGTATAACATAGGTATTTCTTGCTTGCGTCTTGTTGCTTCTTCTTCGATATGTTTGATAAACTGACCTTTAGCAATAGTTCTTGCATCACTCTCCAAATCACCACTGATTGCAGTAACATTTGATTCTGACAAAGTTGATTCCCAAACAAGTTTTGGTAAATCCCGTGACAATAGTCGCTTGGTATATTCTTTTGCTTTGTCCAATTCAGGATCTGAAGATGCCATGATTTCCCCTATTACAGTATATTCGTTTATCCACTGATATTCCTCAAGATTTTTGGTTCGTTCAGCTAGATTTAGTGGATCTTTTGCTGCATCCAAAAGTTTTCTAATCAAAATATCTGCTGCAGCAGAAGCTTTGTGAAAATAAACTCCACGGTACATATAAAATCGCCCCAATAGGGATTGAAATATATCTTCGAGCACTTTGAGATTGTAATGTAATGCAGGTTCATTATCATGATCCGATATAAGTGCATTACTGATTAGTCTTTTTGAGGCAATGGAGCCAAAATGTGAGGTGCCAGCATAATATGCATCTCGTAACATGAAATCCATACGATCAGCACCCAGTGCCCCTTGAGTAATTGCCTGCATAACTCGATCTTTCCCTTGCCATAAATCTGCTAATTCATTGGGAGTTACACCACAATCTTCAATATATGGCTTTATGAAGTCACTCTCAATGATTTTAAATCTATGTATGTCATGTCCATGAGGTTTATTTGGATATAAATCACGATAAACGGTATCGTCGTACGCATGAGAAAATGGTCCGTGCCCAATATCATGTAATAAACCAGCTAATCTTGCAATCCCAACTCTATGATTCAATTCTGACTTATCAAGTTCTTGATAGACTTGCTTTACGTATTCTCCTGCAAGGTGCATCACACCCATAACATGCGCTAATCTTGAATGTTGAGCACCTGGAAATACCAGTCTTACCCCAGATAATTGAGATATCCATCTTAAGCGTTGAAGATATGTTGAATCTATCAGAGCCAATTCTGCTTTATTTACCTCTATGTAATTATGTACTGGGTCTCTAATTGCAAAAGTTTTTTCCACATTTCCTTTATGTAATTACCATTTATTGAAGATTTATGATATGATAAGGAATTATGATCCAATAGTTTTATTCAGAGCCTCTTTTTCGTTTGATAATCCTTTTACCCATAAACGCCCAGATGTCAACATTATCCCCGCTATCCAAGGTTCCTCCAATTTCATCGTAATTTGGTATTAAAACATCATAGGTTTCATACGATTCATTATCCATTAATTGAATTGTGTCTGATCCAATTGATAGTACTTGAGCTGTTGATTTATTAATCATAGGGCTTCTTAACTTATCATCCCCTGGAAACACAAGGCTCTTTTTATTACCCGTTTCTATATTTTCTACTCCGATTCTAGCTTTTGCATGTCCATGCTTACCTGCTTTGGATTTTTCTAGACTCCTTACCAAATATACGTCTCCATCATAGACTATATGGGTACCAACTTTCGCATGACTTGCTTTTACTGGCTTTGTATCACTTTCCGACATTATAATTCCAATTTTTTTTTACTAAAATAAATGGTTTTGCTTGTTTAGTGATATACAAATGCCAATTCTATGTGTGATTTTAACTTTATTAACACCAAATCTATATCGATGATATTATAATAAGACAATGTTACGGGAGTTTAGAGATGAGCGAACTAGCTTCAGCAAAATTAGACTATCGTGAACCACGTGAGGTTTGGATACTAGGTTTAGAATTCTTTTACACTCTTTTGGCTATGATTCCAATTTATTACTACTTGGTTGAGGTTCTTGAGATCCGTTCCGAAGCTGAGGATTTGGTTTTATTCCTTCCTATTGGAATTGCAATTTTATTATATTTCATGGAATTACGACTAAATTCTTATTTCTGGTTTACGGAAAAAATATACAAAAGAAGAGATCTGTTTACTTCGGCTTTGAAATCGGTAATACTAGTAGTGACTACATTCTATTTCCTATTCCTCTATTTCTTCGGATATTGGTTAGCAAATATTGATACTTATCAAAGTGTGGAATATCGAAACGAATTAACAAAACTAATGACTGAAGTTTCTATTTCCTTATTCTTAATTTACCTGATTTTGATTATGATGCTCAATATTCAAAATCAAAGATTTGAGAGGATATTTAAGTACAGGTTTCAGAGAAAAGGCTAGGGTTTCAATTAGAGCTCGTTTCAAATCGTTAGGTACTTATATATAATTTCATTTTTCAAAATGAAGCCTATCTGAACTATTGTTGGAAAGGCGCAGAAAAGAACGGAATAAGTTTAAAATGACCAAAGGAACACCCAGTTTTGGAAAACACAATAAACGTGCTAGTCATATGATGTGCAGAAGATGTGGATCTAGAAGTTTCCATATACAAAAGAAGAAATGTGCTTCATGTTGGTTTGGACTAACATCAAAAAATAGATCATTCAAATGGCGTAAATTAAAAACTTTAGGACAAAGATAATCTCCCGGTGTTATTTATCCAGAATATCGATTTTGGTATTGATTCATTAGTTGTGGGAATTCAAAAAGCCCTTGAACATATTAATGTGAATTATCCTAGTTGGTTAATTTCTGGTTCTATAGGAGTTGGGGCCAGGTTCTCGTTAGCCATGAATGTGAAATCTGGACGTGAAATAGGCCATCCTTCTTCAAATTATATTTGGGATATCATTTCCACTTCAGAAAACTGCTTTCACGAATTGGGTATTGATTGGCAACTGTTCATTAATCAAGCCTACGATAATCGTGCCCGTGCCACAGCAGCATCACAACAAAATAGTATTTCAGACCATATTAGATTTATTGAAACTCTTGAACAATTGCAAGGTGATATTCCAATAATTTATGCAGATCCATCAGGTGAATGGATATATTCAGAGTCTAAACCATCCAATTCGGAATTGAAACAAGAACTTATGCCATTTGGAGTAGTTGCTTTTCAAATTAAGAATATAATACAAAATCATAATCTATATCATTTTCCGACTTCCACTTTGTCTTATTTAATAAGAACACTTGAAAGAGGCGAAGAACCAATGGAAATCGAAGGCCATGGCCATTATTCAGTAGTATCTGGATGGAAAGCTTTTGCACGTTGGATGCAGGCATATTCTATACCAATTAAGGGAATAAAACATAATTATCTAAATAATGTAATACGTTTGCTGGCAGTTAGACGTAATGAAAATGCTAGATATTGGTATGAACTTTCAAATAGGTTAGATAAAAAAATCGAAAGTGATTTTGCTTTTCAATTGTACTCTGTCTATTCCAAGATATCTGATAAAATCACCAATACCATTTCTGCAGATATTATCAAATATCCGGATATTAAAGAAATATATTACACTGAACAAGAGTCATTACCTGTCTATAAACAAATCAAATCGTATCTAAAGATCTAATAATTAATGGACATCAATATCATTCATCATCCATGTTTTTGTCAGGTTTTCTGACATTTGATTCAAAATTGCTTGGTTGTTCATTTTGGGGTGGGTAGTAATCATGTTGTTGATTTGGTGGATTTTGTCCATACAAGTTTTGCTGGTTCTGTCGATAGGGATAATATCCACCATATTGATTATATCTAGTTTGATTATACCACCGATCATATTCTAATTTCATATATTCCAAATATATTTTCTTTTGTTCATAATAACCTCTCTCGAATGCTTTTCGATCTAATTCCATAGCTTTCATTAATTCGTCTCGGAGGCGAATTATACTAATAATTATCACTATTATCAATCCAGCAAAGAATGATGTAGGATCAGCAATTGAAGCTGCGCCATTCCACATCCCATGGAGAAGGATTGATTGCCAAATAAGATTATATTGGTTCCTGTTAAGACCGACTTTGTACGCACCTACACCTGCACCCATAATTCCAGTATAGAGAGGGTGTCCAACTATTTGTGGTAAAGATCGATAAAAAGCGAGTTGCACACCTGCATCAATGTTGGTAAGTGTAGCTGCAAATCCATAAAGTAAATTTTCTACTGTTGCAAAACCTGAGCCAACCATCGCCCCATATATCAAGCCATCAAGTGGACCATCAAAAGATTCATCTTTTGAAAGCTGTACTACAAAAAAACCCTTTGCAAATTCTTCAATAATGGGTGCGATTATTATTGCAGAAAGTAGTGGGCTAGCAATGAATAAATCAATGCTTATTAACGAGATAATCAAGGCTGGTACAACTGAAATTATTCCATAAATATATGCAATAAATATTCTTGATTTCGGTTCTGGTTCATATTTATCACGTGTATAATAAAATAATATAGTTATGAATGTAAAAAACATAACGATTAGAAAAATTGCAGTCCATCCATAGGGACCGTCTATCCAATTACTAATTACACCCATGATTATAGTATCATCGTCTTAATTATAATAATATTTGGATATACCCGATTAGAACCTTCTTTTTTGGTCTTCTGAATTTGTTTGATATTAAACTCTCTATTCCATTGACAATGAAGGTAGACTTATGATTTCTTCTTTAGATAAATCAAGAATCTCAAAATGCCCATTAGTAAGATATATTTTCTTCTGAGATCCTTTAAAATCATTATTTTGAGTCATTATTTGATGATCGTAATAATTATAATTACCCACGATCAAAGCACTACAATCACAAACTGCAGCAAAGGCTTCTATCCGATTTCCAGACAAAGGTATTTGTAAAGACCATTTATTATTACATGATTTACAAAGAATTGCTATGCCATGGTAACTTACACTATTAGTCAATTTATTATTTCCTCCTCATCAACTAATTGTTCAAATTGATCTATTTGGCTTTTATCCTCCTTGATGTAATTCTGCCAATAATAATATGAAACTGGAAGAAGAAGAATAAGTAAACCAAATATCCAATAATACAATCCCTCAAATACTGCGGGAGGGTCTGGGATCAAAGGATCGGAATTTAATTGGAATTCTTGATAGTTTGTTCTTCCATCGTTATCAAAATCTAGATCTGCATTATTGGGATCTAAAGGATCTAATTGATACTGAACTTCCCATGCATCTGGCATTTTATCTTTATCAGTATCTTTCTCGAATGGGTTAGTGTTCCACAAACTCTCAATTGAGTTTTCTAATCCATCACTATCATTATCAAAATGATCATCAATTGGGTTATGTGGGCTAAAACCATATAATTTTTCCCAACCGTCATTTGCACCACCAAAATCACTATCTGCGTTTCCAGGATCCAAATTATCATTGTATTCCTCAATATTTACAATTCCATCTTGATCAGTATCAAATAAACGATCATCAATATTTGGATCAGTTCCAAAGGATATTTCTACGCCATCCGGAATTGTATCACTATCTGAATCATTGTTTTCAGGTAGACTAAAAAAGTAATCTTCCATTATATCTGGAATAAAATCTCCATCGGCATCATCCCCAGCAGGTATTATTTCTAAACCATTTTCCACAGTTGTACCAAAATATAAGCCAATATCAACAATACTAAAATCTTGTACTTCATATTCTAAATCTATTTGAGTGATCAAATGCCAACCATTCGGAGTGTATTCATAAAATGAATTGTTCAGAGTTTGGACCACACTAGAACTTAATCCTAATTCAAATATGTTAATTGTATTACTTGGAAGATCTAATGAAAATGTAAAATTACCGGTAACCCAGACTTTTTGCAAGGACAAATCATAGATTGCTGGATTTAAAAGAAAATGTCCCAACTTTGACCCAACAGTAAAATTACCTGGGATAACCGATTCTAATTTATCAGTTCTAACCTCAATTGATTGGTTCTCTAAAAGGTAAAGGCCTCCAATACCTGGAAATGAGGAAATCTGAATATCTTCAGTTTCTTCTAATATTGTACTTAGACCAACAACCTTGACCACAAATGGTGTATCCTCAATAAGCAAAGAAATCTCAAATTTTGTACTTGTCATAAACATTTCATGTTGACTAGATGGAAAATCAAGTGTAAATTTGAATGGGCGTCCTTCTGTTGAATATTGATAAAAATCTGTTTCCGTTTCTGTAACTCCAATAAGAAATAAATTATTTTGAACTGAATTCCAATAAATCGTATCATAGAATTTCTCTAATAGGGTGAATTCATTAATGCGACCCCTGTTGAATATTGCAAATGCAGGAACTAACTTATCCTCGATCTGAATTGACCATGTAATCCAGGCAACTCCTAATCCTGCAAAACTACCCTTTTCACCAAGCGAGGCCATAGGAAAAACATGACTATCATTAATTTCAAGAAGACTTCGCCAAAAATGAATTGGTAATGTTGAATTTGGTATTTCACCAGTATACTCTAGTTCTTCTTCCTGTTGTTGTTCAATTAATAAATTTGAATTTGCCTGTGCATTGAAAAACAAATTGAAAACAATAATTATGGCTATAATAACTGCCACATTGCTACCAAATTTATATTTCACGAATATCCCTATGATAAAGTTAGATATAAGCTTTTCAAAAAGATAGCTTTGTTTCGATAATATAATGGAAATTCTAATTGGAACGGATTTGTTTTAGGATTTCTTCTGCTTTATCTGCCCTAACTTGACCCTGTTCTATCATTTGTTGAGCGATGATGTCAACTTCTTCAATTGAGACCCCATCAAGTGACCCTGCTAAATTACGAGCATGTAATCTCATATGTCCTTGTTGGATTCCCTCATCACTCAGTGCTCTTAGAGCTGCTGCATTCTGAGCTAATCCAGCACATACAATAATTTCTGCTAAATCCATGGCCGATTCTACTTGCATTATTTTTAGGTTAGTTTGTGCAATTGGATGTACTCTTGTCGCTCCACCTACGATTCCTACAGCCATTGGTAATTCAATGGTCCCAGCTAAATGCCCTTCATCAGTTACTTCATATTTAGTTAAGGAAGTATAATACCCATATCTTGAAGCATATGCATGAGCACCTGCTTCAATTGCTCTCCAATCATTTGCTGTGGCTACTGTAACAGCTGAAATTGCATTCATGATCCCTTTATTGTGAGTTGCTGCTCGATATGGATCCGCTTCTGCAAAAGCCCATGCATCGACCATCGCTTCCACAATATCATCTCCACCTAACATTTCTTTATCAAACACCGCTCTCGCCCTTACAATCCGCTTATCTGCTAAATTACTGATTATTCGTAATTTTACACGCCCACCCGTTAAATCTGCAATCATGGGAGCGACTGCTTCAACCATGGTATTAACAGCATTTGCACCCATAGCATCTAAACAGTTTACAATTAAATGAACAATTAACATGTCTCCGGTAGCTGTAGAAATTACTCGAGTCTCTATATCCTCTGCACCTCCTCCAAATTTGATTAGAATCGGATCTTGTTCATTAGCTATCTTCAATATTTTATCTTTATTTGTATGAATCTGCTGTGCAGAATAGTATGGCATCTGAAGATCCAAAATCTGAATCTGACCAATCATGAAAGCACCGGTGTTACTGGTTTCAAAACCTCCATGGTCTCGTGTCATTTTTGCAAGATTGGAAGCAGCAGCAACCACACTAGCCTCCTCGAGTGCAAACGTAATCAATTTTTCTTTCCCATTTATCATAAAATTGGTTGCGAGTCCAATTGGTAAAGTCATAACTCCAATCATATTTTCAATAGTCACTGGAGGTTTTGTTACATTAAGGGAGTTGATTTCTTCATCAGTTAGATCTACTATTTCTTTTAATTTACTTAATTTTTCATCCTGAGTTAATTTATGAAATCCCGGAATTGCAGAAGAAAACGTCATCTATTCCTAGAAACGATATAATGGTTTTAAGATTATCAGTCATTCCACTTTTGATTGTATTGTAATCCTAAAACATAGTCTTAGTTTTATATTAACTCTTCTAGGGTTTGAATTTTATTATCTTTGATCTGTTTCATTAAGGTTGTGACATATCCAGCTACCTTATTCCTATATGATTTGCTTTGTACGTTCGTAACAGACGCTACTAGATGTTTATTTGATTCAAAATCAATACTGCATTGGTCATAGAAAGAAATAACAATATTCTTACTAATTCGTTTTATTGCTCTGGATCTTACATTCCCTATGAAATATCTACTCCAAATATCCTGTGCAAAATACCTTTAAAAAAATATACTATACGTTGCGCGAATGATTGATTGTAACTAACTAAAATTCTAATTTTTATTTGCAATTATTGTATAGCCTAATAATCACCATATATATTTTCATCTGGGTAGACAAATAATCCTTCTGAGGACATTACAAATGGCACTTCCTGCATTGAATGTTTTACTCCTCTCATTTTTCTCACTTGCAATGAGCGTCGACCTGATTCTGCCATTTTGTATTTAATGACAACCACTCCTTGAGCCATAAATTCTTCAATTCCAAAACGTGATATTTCTTTATCCTCCCTCATCTCGCTAATCATCAGTGTAGTACATGTAAGAGCGCTCATAACTGCTGATAATTTCAGAATTTGTTTTCTTCGTTGGGTTTCACCCTCTAATCCTAGTGCTAGAGCAGTAATTGAATCAATTACAACTCTTTCAGCACCAATTGAATCAATTAGACGAATTAGCTCATTCAGTAATTCATCAACTTCAAGCTCTATCGTGTATTTCTCGGGTGATTTTAATCCAGCTCTTTCTGAAAAACCATCAATCATCGCCAATAGATTTTGATCTTCAAGTGTTTGCAGATCCCAACCAAAAGACAATGCATCATTTCGAACATTTTCCAAGCTTTCATCAAAGCTCACATAAATTCCAGGTTCATCTTCATGTAAAATTCCATGCACTAGAAAACCTAATCCAAAGGTTGATTTACCAGCTCCAGCAGGACCAGCGATTAAAATTGTTCTTTCTTTTGGATATCCTCCAGACAAAATTTCATCGAGGCCGTCAATTCCTGAGCTTATTTTTTCCAACATTCTACATTGTAATATCACCTAGTATTAATAAATAGTTTTGTCCTTTAGATGGGCTTATTTAACTCCGTGAGGATTTTTTCTTAATATTATTGTAGCTTTACATAAAATTCAAACGCACAAATTAATAGAAGTCATTCTTTGCTTGATTAGAGGTAGATAATATAGCACAAAGAATGGCATTGGGGTTTTTACTCAGCAAGATCCTCAAAGATGTTACATCAAATGTAAATGACGAACACAAATCTAAAATTCAACAGGACGTTGATAATAGATTGATTACAATATTTGGAGCAGATTGGTCGAAATTACCTGTAACTGGACCTCGAATGATGGTAATGGTTTTGATTCTAAATGTGGCTCTTCTCCCATTTGGAATAGTTCCCGCGACAATATTCGAAGTAGCAATTATTAAAAGTAAAGAATATGGTGTAGATAATAAATTTGCTACAATGTTGCAGAATACAAAATTAGCTAGTGAGGGGTCAAAAGAAAAATTCTCAGATTTAATCGAGTATGCAGGGGAAGCTGGAACCAATGTAAAAGAAAAATTGAGCTTTTTAACTGACGAAACAGGAAGTGCTGTGACTAAATTATTCGATAAGACGAAAAAAATATTTGGAAAATTAGGTTCAAAAACAGAAAAGAGATGAAAATTACTAGACAACAATAACAGTCATAGATTGTCTTACACCAGGTAATGTTCTAATTTTATTGGTAACTAATGGTCTAAGATCTTTCGCATCTGGAACTTCAACTTTAATAATTAAATCAAAGCTACCCATAACAATATATCCTTCAATCACTTCATCATGGGATTTTAGTTCTTCTAATAATTCACTTTCCTTTCCCAAAACACAATTAAGTAAAATAAAGGCTTGAGCGGACATTTCAGAATGAACTTGGATTAAGTTCTTTATGAATTATTGCTCCATACAATTTAAAATAGTTAAGAAAAAATAATGCAAAGAGAAATTTTGCGGTTAGTTAGTATATAGGAATATTTCTAGCCGTTAACTCAGTTTTTATATTTTTCA
>JAAFKL010000210.1 GCA_021399405.1 Candidatus Heimdallarchaeota archaeon
CAATTCCAAAATATGGCTGACAAAGCAAGTGAAGTATATGAAACAATGGTAAAAGAGAATCCTGATTTTATTCAGTATTATCTTCAATTCACCCCACTGGATATAATTGAGAGAGCAACTATTGGATCAAGGCCTAGTAGAAGGACTTCACAGGACATATCTGATATCGGTTCCCTGCGAGCGATACCTTGGATTTTTAGTTGGATGCAAACCCGATTATTGTTTCCTGCATATTATGGTGTTGGATCTGCTCTTGAGTGGTTTAGCAATAATTATGGCTTAGATTTACTTCAAGAAATGTATAAGGATTGGCCTTATTTTACATCGATCGTAAATAATCTACAAATGGTTAGCCTTAAGGCAGATATGCATGTAGCTGAGAATTACCTTGAATTAATTACGGAAAATAAAAATAAGGCAAGTGAATTATTTGATCGAATTAGATCTGAATATCAAAAAACCAAACAATTGTTATTGCAAATAACAGAGTCGGGTGCTCTACTTGAAACTTCTCCAGATATAAGAAATTCAATTTTGAGGAGGAACCCATATATTGATCCGTTGAATTTGATTCAAATCCAATTGCTCAAGCAATGGAGAAAACAAGATAAACCCGACAATTTAGATCCTCAAGGATTACAACGTGCCTTACTACTCACTTTGAATGGAATTGCAGCAGGATTAAGAAATACGGGTTAATATTTCTATTTTGTAAGAATATATTTGATTTACCTTCTCAAAATAATAAGAATTGTGTACAATTTTCATGAATAAATGATTGAGATCTAGATGAGATTCTGCAATAATTTTTATTATCTCAGACTGAAATGGCTTAATGAAAACGGCATTTGTAGGTGCGAAAATACATACAATGGAGGGGGAGCCGATTGAAAATGCTACTTTAATAATTGATGGACCGACTATTGTTGATGTTGGTCAGAATATATCCACAGATGGATGTGAAGTAGTAAATTGTGAAGGTAAAGTCATTACACCTGGTTTCATTGACGCTCATTCTCACGTAGGTTTATGGGAAGAAGGAGTCTCTCCTGGACCTGCAGTTGGTGATGGCAATGAAACTACCGAGGCAATTGTACCATATCTGAGATCATTGGATTCTATTTACCCAGAGGATATAGGATTTGATGATGCAAGAAAAGGTGGAGTTACTACTATGGGATTAACAAATGGTTCTGCAAATCCAATTGGGGGTCAGTTTTGTGTGGTAAAATCAAGAGGGCATGTAGTTGATGATATGGTTATCAGAGAGCCAGCAGGTGTAAAGATGGCTATGGGTGAAAACCCTAAACGAGTGGGCGTTAATAACAAAAGAGCTCCTCATACTCGAATGGCAGTTGCTTATTTAATTCGAAAAGCCTTCTATGATACACTAGATTACGCTCAGAAGTGGGAAGGTTACCATAAAAAAGTCAGGAAAATGGAAGAAGCTGATGACGAAGAAAAGGAGAAAATGGATCTTCCATCAAAACCTGAATACGATCTTGGGAAGGAAGTGCTTCTCAAAGTGTTGAATGGAGAGATTCCGATCAGATGTCATTCTCATAGAGCTGATGATATTCGAACGGCAATTAGGCTATCTGAAGAATTTGGGTATCAATTAGTCATCGATCATGCTACTGAATCTTCCCGAATTAAAGAGATCATTGTGGAAAAGAAATTACCATGTGTCATCGGACCTTCATTTGGAGCTAGGACAAAAAGAGAATTAAAGCATAAATCATTAAAAACTCCAGGAATTATGGTCAAAGCTGGTGTAAAGGTATGCATTACAACAGATGCACCTGTGCTCCCAATTGATGGATTGAGAGATATTTTAGTAATGGCCATACGTGAAGGTTTACCACAAGATAGAGCATTGGAGACAATAACTGTTAATCCCGCCAGCATATTGAATGTAGATGATCGAGTAGGGAGCTTAAAATCTGGAAAAGATGCTGATTTTGTAATTTTCAATGGTACACCATTTGATATACGAAACAGAGTATTACATACTTATATTGATGGTGTTGAAGTTTATACTTATTCTGAGGATGAAATTTAATTAAATCCTAAATAAGCTTGTGTAATATATTCATCTTCTAGTAATTCTTTACAGGGACCTTGTCTTTCTACAGCCCCATCTTCTAACAAATAAGCTCTATCGGATACGGACAAAGCAAGATTTGCATCCTGCTCAATTAACAAAATTGTAGTTCCAGTTTTAGCTATTTTCTGAATCTTATCCATTATTTCGGCTCTGACAATAGGCGCTAATCCTAAGCTGGGCTCATCAAGCATCAATAATTTGGGTCTACTCATTAGAGATCGAGCAATTGCAATCATTTGCTGTTGTCCACCAGAGAAATTTCCCGCATTTTCATGTAATCTAGCGCGCAACTCTGGAAATGTTTCCAATACTTCGTCAAGTCTCTTTGTATTTTCTTCAACCTCTTCTTTGTAAACATAGGCTCCGAGCATTAAATTTTCTTCTAGCGTTAATCGCGGAAATAATTTCCTCCTTTCTGGGCAATGTATAATACCACGTTTCACTATTTCATTTGGTAACAACGATTGATTCCTACCAAATTGTCTAAATTGAGATTTGGTTGATTCAACCATTATTTCATCATTATAATATACTTGACCCTTTTCTAATTCAATCAAGCCACTAATTGCACGGAGGAGGGTTGATTTTCCTGCCCCATTAGCACCAATTACTGCTACAAATTCTCCCGATTTGACCTCAAGGCTTACTGAAGCTAGTGCAATAGCTCGTCCATAATGAACACTGAGGTCTTTTGTTTTAAGCAATGTGAGAAGCCTCCTTTCCTAAGTATGCTGAGATTACTGTTTTGTTTTCAGAAATTTCTTTAGGAGTACCAATTGCCAGGACTGAACCTTGATCCAATACTATAATTCTAGTTACTAAATTTGCAAGAAATTTCAATTTATGTTCAACTATCATAATTGTAACACCGAATTCTTGATTTGCTCTTTTTATTAATTGTGTGAGCCTAAATGAATCCTCAGCACCCAGACCACTGTATGGTTCATCTAGTAGTATTATTATTGGGTCGCAAGCTAATGCACGGGCGATATCAAGTCGTTTGAGATCACCATGTGGAAGGATAAATGCTGGATAGTTTTTCTTTTCGCCCAAATCTACGTCAAGTAATGATCTAATACTCGCTGTTTTCAGTCCAGAGGGACTTGCAAATGGTTTGCGTGGCACATGGGGTACAGTGACATTTTCTTGGGTTGTAAGAAACTTAAAGGGTCGAACAATTTGAAATGTACGAACTATTCCAAAATTATTGACTAAATCATTTGGGGTTCTTCGTTCAATGTTTTCTGCAACATTACCATCAAAATCGATTACATGTTTTTTCCTAAAACTGATGATATCTATTAATACTTGTAGGATTGATTTCTTTTTTCTTATACCATATATTCTTCCATTTGTGGGATCATGAACCCCTGAGATTAAGTTAAATAATGTAGTTTTCCCAGATCCATTCGCGCCGATAATACCAAGAATTTCACCCCTTGTCACCTCAAAACTCACTCTATTCACAGCAACAATTTCATCAAATTTTTTGGTTAAATTATCAACCTTAAGTACTGTTTCTTGGTCAGCAATCTGATCATTTTCAATGGTTATTTCTTCTAAGTCTTCACTCATAATAATCACTTCGGAGGGTCAAATTTACCCAAATTCGGCCATACACCCCAAAATTTCAATCTCAATTTTTTATATAGTTCAGGAAAATAGTA
>JAAFKL010000211.1 GCA_021399405.1 Candidatus Heimdallarchaeota archaeon
AAAGATCGATCTTTGTTTAATAATCAGATCTTGAAACTAGCTTTCAAAATTTATTCCGGGTCTTCGTGGAACTGCGAATCTAGCTTTTGGATGATCTGATTCTAAAGCATCAATAATCTCAACTTCAGCATTCATTTCTTTTTCCAAGAAAGATTTTGCTTCCAGCAGTGTTTGTTTTTCAAGCTTGTAATTCCAAGAATAATCTGGAGGTCCACCTGCTTTCATCAAAGACTGGCAGTAAGATGGAACAGCTTTACCCAACTTTCTCATCTCTGGGTTTTGCATAACTCGTTTAATTAAATTGTCTAATCCATCAGTGAATGCTTTTTCATAAACTTCGTACTTCCACTCTGGTGAGATAAAAATTTGAATATTTTTGGGTTCAGGATTATTCCTTTCGACTAAAAATGTCTTCAAGCCTCTCATATCTTCAAAGAAGCTAGTCAAGAATTTTTCTGCATTCTCTGCATCTTCGTTAATTAATTTCGGGTCATGTACAGGAAAATCAGAATTACACGCAAATCCCTTATTACCCCATTTTTCCCAAATTTCTTCTGCTACGTGGGGGGCAAATGGCGTGATCATGGATACAACCGTACGAATAGCATATTTGTAAGCTGGGCCTTTTGATTTTCTTCTTCTCAAATACCATTTCATATCTTGTAACAATTCGTGATGTCCTGATTGAAATGCCAGTCTTGTCTCCATTTGATCTAGGTGATCTCTTGTCTTTACAATTTGATTTTGAATTCTAGACATCAGCCATTGATCAATCTGATATTCACGATCATCATCAATTTCTTCAAAAGCCATCTCATATATATTTTCCAACCATCTAATGTAACTATCAGCCTCAGAAAGCGAAAATTGAGCATCTTTCATTCCTTCACCAGCAATGGCAAATCCTATTCTAGTGGCATCTACTCCAAAATTGCCTACAACATCAATTATAGTTTTGAAATTGCCCTTAGATTTACTCATCTTCACCCCTTTCGTTTCTCCAGGTTTTATGATTGATACATAGCCATTGACTGCTACACCTTTAGGCCAAAATGGTTCAGGAAAAATAGCTCTATGATGCATTAACATATATGTCAAGTGATTCATCAGTAGATCCTTCCCACTTGTTCGCAAATCAAATCCATAGAAATATTTCATCTCTTGTCTAATTTCTTTTAGGAGTCCTGCTTTAATTCCATGTTTTTCAGATAGATTGCCTGGACGACCTTTACCCAATAACAAGTAGTCGAAAACTGGGTCTTGAGCATATTCTAGCTTAAATGATCCACCATTTACGTATTTCGAGATTATGTAATATGACATATAGATAACCGAATCGGATAGAGTTTCAATTATCCAATCATTATCCCAAGGCACTGGTGTACCTAGTCCACTCCTTCTGGCGCATGCTTTATTTTCCAACCAATCAATTGTGTTGTGAAATGCTAGCCTAGCTTCTTCTGGGAAAACATCCATTCCATCAAGCATTTCATGTACCTGTTGTTTCCATTCCTTATCTCCAAATTTTAAAAACCATTGATTTTCTAAATATTTTACATGATTTCTAGTTCTGCACCTGCAAACCACTAGATCTGCTGGTTCTTTCAAATTAAAGGCGATACCGTCAGCTGTAAAATCGGAAATTAGGACATCTTTTACTTCTGAAACACTTTTGCCGTTGTACTTTCCAGTAGTTTCTTTCAAAACACCCGAATTGAATTCCTTTCGATAAATCGTTTTGGTCGCTTGTTTAACCGATGGATCACTCATTGAAGTAATGTTTAGTTTTACAATTTCTTCTCCAGCTGGAAAATCTCCATAACCCTCAATTTTTATTAAAGAAATTGGAGATATTGAATCCACATCATCTTTAGTGATACCCCATGGGATTAGAGAACTTGGATCTTTTTTCAATTCCTCTAATACGATCCAATCCATTGGAGCGTGACCTGGAACAGACATTACAACCCCGGTTGAACCCTCACTATCAATGAACGTTGCAGGGAGAACCATGATTTCCTTTTGAGTTAGTGGATTTACGATTGTTGAACCAATTAAATCGGTTATAGCAATATCTTGGATCTCTCCGATCTTGTATTGTTGATCACTAAATTTGATTAAAGTACTTTTTGAAATAATATACCATTCATCATTCATTTCAACTCTGATATATTCTGCCTCAGGATGTACAAACATGTTTGTGACACCAAAGGTAGTTTCAGGTCTTAAAGTGGCAGGTAAAAAGAAAGCATCGAATTTCTCTGATTTAAATTTAATCAAAGTAAAATCAACAATTCTAACTCCAACACCCTCTAATCGATCGTGGTCACCAGTTGGATTTTGATCTCTAGGACACCAAATTACTGGATGTGATCCTTGTACAACATAACCATCAGCTTTCAACTTTCTATATTGCCATTCAACAAATTTTGAAAAAACGGGGGTTAGTTGAGTAGTGATAAATTTCCGTCTCCAGTCAATCGCTGCACCCAAAACATTCGCTGCTTCGATCCATTGATTAATGAAATAATGAATTATGTGCTCTGAGTCTTTGAAATGCTGGATTTCATTTTTAGGGACACCGGACATAAGCAATGCTTTAATCTGAGATTCATCACCTTCATTGACCCGTTTTGCCATACCTGCAATGGGTTCGCCAGTGGCATGGAAGGCAAATGGAAATAATACGTTTTTCCCTAGCATTCTCTGATATCTAGCCATGATTTCAGCTTTCATGAAAGAATATCCATGACCTAGATGGGGAGATCCATTCACATATGGGAATGGAAAATTGATATGATATTTTTTCCGAGTTTTATCATAATCTGCTTCAAAGATCTTCGCTTTGTTCCACCGTTTTTGCCATTTTGCTTCTATTGCTTTCGCATTATAAGTTTCTTTCTCTAATTCTTGTGTCAACTAAATTCCTCCAAAAATATTATCGAATAAATCGAAGAGTGAACTAGAGGCATGGCAAAAACGCATTTGTGTTTAGTTAAGAAGAAGGCAATACCTCATTTTATATTCCTCTGTGATAGGTTCTAAAGTCACATTGTTAAATAATTCGGAACTGATTTCCTTACTAAGACGCTTTTCTTTTTGATTTTGAGTATTTTTATAATAATCCTTTAAGGAAGTTCAAATTTAGATAGTGTATGGAATTCTATCTTTTATTGTTCTTATCAATCAGTCTCAATCTACCAGTTGGGTTTGTCGCTTATAAGAAGAATTCCTTAAGATTTCCCGATGGAGTTATTGCAGCTGCCGTTACAGGGATATTGATATTTTTAGCTCATCCTGTTTTGTGGGGTTTACTCCTATCATTTTTTGTTTCATCCTCCTATTTATCTAATTATAAAGAAAATTCTGAGGAAAAATCAACTGCAATGTCATATGCAGAGAAGGGAGGGCAAAGAGATATTTTGCAAGTTTTTGCTAATGGAGGAACTGCTGTTATAGGATCGATTATTGTTTTATTCAAATTTGGATATGCACAAAATGAATATTTCGCCCCACTTTTTCTTTTCATTGCAATTTCCTTTGCCTCAAGTGCGGCAGATACATGGGCTACAGAGATAGGAACCACCAGTAAATCTGACCCACGTTGGATTTTTAATTTAAAGAAAAGTGTTCCAAAAGGAACCTCGGGAGCTGTGACAGTCCTAGGTACATCTGCTACAGCATTAGGGGCTATTTTTATTGCAATTCTATATGGAATTCTCGTAGCTATTGGAATTCAGGATATTAGTGGAGACATTGGTCTATTTATAATCTTAATATCAATTGGGGGAACGATGGGTTCTCTGATAGATACAGTACTAGGAGCAAGTTATCAAAGTGTATACCAGTGTCCACAATGTGATAAAATAACAGAGAAAAGAAAACACAAACATTCGGAACCAGTGCCCACCAATCACGTTTCAGGTTACAAATGGTTAAACAATGACATGGTAAATTTCCTTTCCGGTTTTATTAGTAGTTTACTTGTAACTTCAATTTATTTTTTTATGTTAAGCTAATAAGAAATTTAATTTTTGGCTTTATATTCTATTTAACCAAGGGTGTTTAGTTAGTCTCTCCGCATGATTATCTCTAATGACCCATGTATCCTCAATTCCAACCCCTCCCTTGGGGTTATCAAAAATGAATTTGGGTTCAATTGCTACAATTTGTCCAGTTTTGAGAGAATTTCCATACCCTGGAGTTATAACTGGGAATTCATCCAATTCCAGTCCAACTCCATGTCCAATAAATCTTATTTTATCATCATTTATCCCCATGAAATTATTCTCTAATTCATTTTTTTGGATCAACTCCATGACTTCTGAATATATATCTGGAGCTTTCATATCATTAATCATGATTTTTGAGATAAGGTTTTGAACTTCTATACAGACCTCCAATGCATTTTCATATATCTCTGGCACTTGTCCAAGGAAAAAGGTTCTAGTTTCATCAGCTGTGTATCCTTCTACAACTCCAGTTGTATCAATTAGGATTGCATCACCATCTTTGACTTTCCTTGTTGATGGACCGTTCATGTGATATCGGCAAGAACCTTTTCCTGAAACGGGACCAAATCCACTATTCAGATATCTAGTAGACTCACCAGCCATTACATAGGCCATTGCAGTGTAGTTATGATCGAATTTGCGAATTTGTACCCAACCAGGATGGCCCTCAGTTTGTAGAAAATGATGAATATCAGCGGAGATCTCCATTTCACTCATTCCTGATTTGATATTATTCCTTGCAAATTCAAATGAATCATCAGTTTGTTTTGCAGCTTCCTTCATTAAATTGATCTCAGCTTCACTCTTTACAGATCTGATTTCTCTAAGATTACTGCTAATATCAATGATTTCAGGATGATCAAATATCTTAGAAATATAATCCACGGTTTTATATGGTAAAATATCTAATTCTAATCCAATGTTAGAAATCTTAAGGTCCTTGCTTATCTCCTTGAATACTCTAAACGACGGCATGGCTTGAACATTTAAGTGAGTTAATTCACTTGCCAAATCTAAATTACGCCCGACGTACCTAGTTGTTTTTTCACCCACAGCAAGGAAGCCATCTTGCCCAATTGAAGAATAATAATATAAATCAGCTCTTCCGAAGATAAAAGCAATATCAATATTTGAAATAGCTGATTGTAGGTTTTTTAATCTATTTTCGTATTCTGTTTTTGAGAAAACAGATCTATATGGCATAACCCCGACAATCACGGAAGCCTCTAATGATTTGTGAAAGCGAAAGTTATAGTTGTAATATTTTTAATGATCTTTTTTTTATATCCCTTTCGAGACATAACAAATCACGTTCTGCAACTCCATATCTAACGTCTCCGTCACTTCATTTTTCCTTTTGTAAGAAGAAAAAAATTAATTGAAATGGATTTTGTTCATAATGAACGGTGCTTCCTTCTGCTTCTCCTCCTGCTGGGATCAACAAAGACAGGTTTTCCGTGATCTTTAACCACTGAGACCTGTCCCAAACCAAACTAAGCGTATTGTCCCATAAAAAATTCCTCCTGTGAATGTGTT
>JAAFKL010000212.1 GCA_021399405.1 Candidatus Heimdallarchaeota archaeon
GAAGACTCGAAGATTACTAAAATTTTCCAGGATATGCAATATGATCTGGCTCTTTTGAAATTTAATCATAATTGTAATACCAAGAATGTATTTGATATTTCACTAGCGGATAGATTAGTTCGTCATAGTAACAATAACAGGAAATTACCTAAGATTGTGGAAGATTATCTTGGAATTCAATCCAAGATTCCTAATAAATCACAAAAAAGTAACTGGGGGATTAGACCTTTAACAGAAAAACAAATTGAGTATGCAGCTTATGATGTGATGTATCTACCTGAAATCTATCATTTTTTTCAACGGAAACTAGAGGCGACTTTCAGTTATTTATGTTTACAAGATTATATGCGGAAATATGAACCAAAGGACTATCGGAGAAAGTACAATGTCAATTCTATGTGGAAGGTTAAGAATGTCGATTCTCGATCTCAAAACCAGTTATTTCGATTTAAAAACTTGTTATTCGCCCGAGATAAGATTGGTCAAACTCTAAATAGGCCGCTGTACTGGATATGTAGTGAAGCGCTACTGCTAGATCTTGCTAGTACAAACTATGTTGAAGGATATGAAATTAAGAAATTCTTAGAGAAAAACAAAGCATATAATAGATACATGAATCAAGGTTTCAAGTATTTGGTTTCTGCACTCGAACATCAAAATGCAAATGTTGAGCTTATTGAACATCCAGAATATGGTGAAAGCCTAAAAACTTGGATTCCCCTTAGTGAGTCTCAGAAAAGAGATTATTATCCAGATCCCGAGTTAGTGTTAACAATAAAAACGTGGCAAAATGAAGTGATATCAAACCTTGAATTGATTCCTGAATTTATGAGAGAGAAAGGAATGATTGGATATATAGCCTCATTAAATATTTCTCAATGGAAACTACACATTGAATTCCCTGGAATTCCAAAGAACTTGCATAATTTATTTATTCTTGATTTAATTCAATATTTAGAAACTGGTAAGTCGGAACTAACTCAAGAAACCCTAAACGAAATTCAATAATAATATCAATTAAATATTACGAATAAAGGTGATAGACTTTTTCAAACATATATATCAACATAATTCAAGGAAAAGGATAGAATGACAGAAAGGCATATTTTCAAAGTTGCAATTCTGACGCATGATTCGTCATTATATGAAAAATTGCGACAAGGAATATTTGGGGTGGACTTTGATAAAAGTTATACTGAAACTAGAGGTGCAGCATTTGCCTATTCCCACTTTTCTATTGGAGATCATCGTGTAACCGCTCAATTTTGGTGTGTTGATTCAACGCCTCAATTCGCCTTAGTTCGCCATCTTTACCTGAAAGGGTCATCAGGAATAATTGTTCTTGTCGATCCAAAAAAGAAAAATGCAACTGAAATGACTAATCGTTTATTAAGAGAATTTATCTCAGTAAACCGATATCCTGCTCCTATGATAGTATTGTCCCACAAAGATGGTAATACTTTATCCAAAAGCACGATAGCATACGCAAAAGAGTTAGAAAGATGGAGTGGCTTTGAAGTGCCACATTTAGACATGGATGAAAAATCGGAAACAACAGAAGTTGCACTCAATCAATTTATGAACAAAGTAAAGGATTGGAGAGCAAAAAGTGTGATATTCCAAACTTTGAAGTTGTATTTTGACTTAGATTCGATCACGAACAAAAGTAGATCGATTGATCGAATATCAGCTCAACTACGTCAAATATACACAAATACATATTACAAATTGATTAGCGATGATAATTTGAAGTTACTAGTGAAACAAGCAGCTGAGAATGAAGGTTTCAAAGTAAGCGAAGATAGTACTGAGGTATTATACTCAAGAATTCAAAGATAAACGCCATTTAATCAGTAAAGTTAGTTTTCTTAATCTCAAATTAAAATTACCATTGTACTTATACTAATTTTTCAACACTTTTTCAATTGTTTCTAAAAGTGTATCCATGGAATATGGCTTATCTAATAAGGAACTTACTCCTAAGTCCATAATTTCAGAATATCTATCAATATCATATCCCGAAGAAATTATTACTTTGACATCAGGGTCTATTAATTTCATTTGTAGAAAAGCTTCTTGTCCATCAATTACAGGCATAACCATATCCAGTATCACCAAATCAATTTCATCATGTCTTTCTTTGAAGATATCTATCCCTTCTAAACCATTTGTAGCTGAGATCGAATTGTATCCTAGAATTGTTAACATCTTCTCTAGAATAAATCGTATGTTCTCTTCGTCTTCAACTATTAACACTAATCCTAAATTTAATTTTTCTTCAGCTTTAGTGGTTAAAATTTTCTTGTCAGTTACCAAACTCCCAGTTGGGAAATAAATATCAAAAGTTGTACCCTCTCCTGGGGTTGAAATAATATCTATAATACCACCATGATTAATCACGACATTGTAAACTATGGTTAAACCAAGACCGTTGCCTTTAATTTCTCCTTCTTTTTTAGTTGTGAAAAATGGTTCAAATATCTGCCCAATTAATGTTTCAGGGATTCCTCTTCCGGTATCAGCAATACTGAATTTTACAAATTTCCCGGGAATCATTGTTGATGACCTCATTGAAAATTTATCTAGATCATTTACAGTATGCATTCCAGTTCGGATTGAAATCATACCATTGTTTGTTATTGATTCAACAGCATTAATGATCAGATTCATTACAACTTGACTAATTTGGGTTGGATCGCCATCTATTTCTGAGATATCCTTGTCTAAGTCTAGTTTAAACTCGATATTGGGATCAATTGGCTTTTGCAACATCGCAACAGAATCTCGTATAATCGAATTTAGCTCTACACTGATTAATTGATCTGCTTGTTTTTTTGTGAATGTTTGGAGCCTATCAATTAATTTTGCAGCTCTTCTTGAAGCACTAAGTATCTTATCAAGATATTCTCTGTTCTGAACAGAAGATTCTTGTGCACGTAATATGCTTGCATATCCCATCACACCAGAAAGAGTATTATTCAAATCATGAGCAATTCCTCCAGCTAAATTGCCAATGCTATCCATCTTTTGAGATTCTCTCAGTTTAGCTTCAACTTGCTTGTTGTAAGTGATATCATGAATAATTCCGACTACTCCCATTGGTTCGTAATTTTTACTAAAAATAGGACCTTTAGTAATACTGGTAATTTTGGTTTTATTTTTCAAAACCATTGTAATTTCATTAACTTCTACCCTCCCAGTTCCCAGAATTCTTCGGTCATCTGCTTTGAACCTTTTTGCTATCACATCATCAAATAAGTCCTCATCTCGTTTACCTACAATTTCTCGTACCGAAACACCGTGAAAGTCTGCAAATGCTGCATTAATGTTTGTATAGACACCTTCCGTATCTTTCACAAAAAACGGATCAGGTGCATACTCAAAAATCATATTAAGAATTGCATTACTTTCTTCAAGTTCTTTTTTGATATTCTCACTGGAAGTGATATCTCTTGAATTACCTAATATCCCAATCAAATCCCCAGTTGAATCGAAGATCGGAGTTTTAATCGTCATTATATTTTTTGGTTCATTAAATTGGGTTACAGTGAAATACAAGATTTTACTCTCTTTTGTGTCGAGAACTTCTTTATCACTTTCCAAAAATAACTTACTTAATTCAGAAGAGAATATGGCATCATCCCCCTTTCCAATAATATCATCTCTAGAGATCTTATATAAACTCTCAAAACTTTTATTGATCATCAAGTATTTACAATTAGTATTTTTTACCCAAATTACATCAGGAGAATGTTGTATAGCAATTTTAAATATATCTGAAGTAGGATTAAAACCAGCACTCAAATCATTAGGCAAGAAAACATATCCCCTGTGTAGGTATGAAATTAAATATACAAATAAAGATCGATTCCCATGTAAATTATTGGATCAAATTTGAAATTGATCAGTTAATAACTACGATATAAGATCAATATGAAAACCATTTTGTAGGTGTAATTTCAATTAACCATGCATTCTTGGGTTCTGATTCAAGTTTATCGACAAGCTTATTTATCCAATCATACTCATTATTTGGATCATATTTTTCTAAAAGCTTTAATTGGATAGCTGCAATTTGATCATTATCTTCATATGTAATAATTCTTGCATCCCCTTTGATTCCAATATATGATAACACATCAGAAATGGGATGAGGATAGTATTTATTGTGAATTATATTCAATGCTACTTTGATATTTCCTGATTCAATTGCAATGAC
>JAAFKL010000213.1 GCA_021399405.1 Candidatus Heimdallarchaeota archaeon
AACATGTCGAAAATGTAGTAAGGTATAATAATTAGAAAGAACCATAGAATATCTTGTTTTATATCATATTTCGATTTACAATAATCAGAACAATAAGCTAATTTCTTGTTAAATCGTGCTTTTGGGATAGTAGCAGTCTTTAAGTTACAAATTTCACATAAATAGATTGGGGATTGTGACATGTAATCTATTTGTTATTAAGTGTAGAATGATATTTAAAGTAATCGTGATCACGCTAGAGAAAGAATTGCAATGCAGATTGTGAAATAAACATTGTTAGATGACTTTCCACATATTAGTTTTCTTAATTTTCACACCTTCTAGATCTTGTTGAAAACTGAAAAAATAATTTGTGATTCCATGTAGTTTAATACTCTGGAGCTTAAAATCCGAGTAAATTTGTTGGAAATAAAAATAAAAACGAGCCTGGTGGGATTCGAACCCACGGCCTTAGAATTAGAAGTCCTACGCTCTATCCAACTGAGCTACAGGCTCATTTTTTCTAATGAATGAGAATCTTAATTCTCAATTCCATCAATATCTATATTGAAATTAATGTTTTTTAATTAGAGGTTTGTGCGCTACTCCATGTGTTGCTTTTTGTTTTTGATATAATTTCTTACAATAGGGATGAAGATTATCAATGTGATTCCAAGAAGTACAATATAGACAATGGTTTGAGATGTAGTATCACTATTCGAGTTGATAATTCTAAAACTATAAGATAATTCACCAACATTACTTCGTATATCCATTGCCTGAATCATGACATTGTGAGATCCTTCCTCAAAAAATTCTGAGCTGAATTCTAATGTAAGATTATTCAATGTAAAATTGAATTGATTATAAACTGCTGAATCAACTCGTACATTAATAGAATCTTCAGGTATTTTACTCAATGTATCAATAACCAAGAAATCATGAACGATGTGATCCTGTTGGTTATAGACCTCTGATAAGTTCCCTATGAAATTAATTGTTGGAGCTGTCGTGTCAATTAATATAGGGAGAATCCTATAATCTGATGGTATTGAAATTTCTACAACAAATGCCCCATCTTCAATAAAAGATAAGCTGTAATGATAATTTCCCAAAACCTGATTTGTAAATTCAACCGTTGCAGGATTTAAATCATCAAGAAATTTAATTTCAGGTATTATATCTAGATAATTTGTTTTATTTGAGACTGTGATATCAAACTCAACATTACTATCAATGATACTAACATTATCGTATTCCAATCGTGTATAGGTTGTAAGCCAATCAATTGTGTTTTGCATGAATCTGTAGTCATCAGAACTCGGATTATTAATTGCGCTACCGGATGAGAACCATGAATTTGTTGAACTTACTAAAACCCTCCCAGTCCCAGATCCAGACCATACAGCGATATGATTATTCGACGAAACTTGAACAGCATTGTTTGAGGTAATGATAGGGGTGGACTTGTAGGAGGTAATTTTTGAAACACCTTTTCCTAGAGTCGTTGTATTGTAAATGGTTTGAGTTGATGGGCTATCTTCACTTGCAAAATATTTAATTATATCGGGCGTATCATCTGTAGCCTGAATCCCATAGGGTTCCAGTAAAGTATTTAGTGGATTAATATTAGTGCCAACGATGCTATATTCTTCGGAAATTGCAAGAGAATCAGTGAATTTGCCAAAATAGTGTACAAATAAATTACCCCCATTTGTAACATAGTCTTGTATAACTTTAATTTCTTGATCTGTTATATCTGTTGTTTCTTCCCCAATCAAACCAAATGGATCTGGCATCCATACTAAATCATAATTTTTCAATAAATTAGCTGTGAATTCCTCATTCACAAGGTCAACCCATCCTCCATCTTGATTGATTAATTCAATTAATGTACCTGTTTTATATCCAGCACGGTAAACAGTATAACCGACATCAGTGGCTGTGTGCTTTAAATCGAATAATACTCTGTAGCTAGGAGTTTCTTGAACAATTACTTCAATGGGAATCTTGATTGTTTCATTAGAATCCGTAATTGTGATATTTCCAATGTATAACCCTAAATTTACGTTTGATGTATTCGTATTGATAAAAATTAATTGTGAATAGAGAGTCTGATTCACGATTGGAAATTCCATAATACTACTAATATTACCTTCCAGACCCAATAACACCAATTCTGGTGTTGAACTTATTAGAGTAAAAGGAATTTCTGATTTGGTATCTCGCCTCAAATTAGTAAGTTGATAGAAAAAGCCTTCAGTAGGGGTAGCAAAAGATAACGACGCCACGCTACTCGTATTATTTCCTGCTCTGTTAAAGATTAAATTGTAAGCAGCAGAAGCATTTACCAAACCTTGACCTATCCTGACCTCTGAAATACCATTATTTTTATTAGCAGTTGACATAATTGCAGATTTTAACAATCCAACATTATAGGGAATTGAATCATTTTCTAATGCTGAAATAATAGTAGCAACTGCTCCTGAAACTAAGGGGGCTGAAAAAGATGTCCCACTCATTGATCGGTAACCGTCATTTGTGCTGGTCGTTATAATTCTCTCACCAAACGAACTAACATCTGGTTTTGTAAATCCCCCACCAACTGGACCTTCAGAAGAGAATGATGATACTACTCCACTAATACCCTGTGATGCAACAGACAATCCATGAACTGAATTTGCTGGAGATCCCAATATGTTTAAGATTCCAGATCCCTCATTGCCCGCAGCACCTATTATAATTATCCCTAACTTGGCAAGTCTTTGAGCTACGGGAATCCATATATCTTCACCTCCACCAGACCAACTTGTGTTAATAATTTTGACTTCAGTCATATTTGCAAGCCAATCAAATGCTTCTAGAAAATCACCTACAAGATATCCTTCAGAGCTCTGTCCCATGTTAGCTGAAGCAATTTTTGCCCCGAATGCTGTACCTTTGGCATTTCCGTCAGGCGATAAAACACCTGAAGATACAATTGTACCAGCCACTGAAGTTCCATGTCCGTAATTGATAGTTGCTCCGGGAATAGTGAAATTCTTGCTAGAAAATTCTGTCTCCGCGAGATCAGGATGTGAAAAATCGACGCCGTTATCAATTACGCCGATAACAACATTTTGACCATTATACCCCAAATCCCATAATTTTGAAACACCAAGCAATTCAGATTCCGTTTCTCCGTTAAGTTCAATGTTAGAATTTGATTCAATATACTTCGGAATAGAGGCTTTGGTATAGGCATTGAAGGGGTAAATGAATTTATATAAATCTGAGATTCTTTCCTTTTCTACTTGAGTTACACTGATTTTTATTGCCAATATATTATCATAGTTTTTTGAAAAAGATAGCTGTTTAAGTAAATTGTAACTTTGAACGTCTGGAGCAAATACAACAACTTCAGTTCGAATTTGTACAGTTTCGCTTGAATCAATGTTTTTCAATGATTCTAGATCCTCAAGAGTATTGTCAAAAATTAAATTTTCTGTTTCTACTTGATTATTGAAATTATATGATGTAAGTAGCTGTGGAGACAGAAATTGACTTGTAATTAGAATGATTAGAATCATTGTGTAAGTCTTTTTCAACAATAATAAATTATCAGTTG
>JAAFKL010000214.1 GCA_021399405.1 Candidatus Heimdallarchaeota archaeon
ACAGAAAGCTATCTCAGTATAATTATTGAATTGATACAGAAATTTGGTAGCAAGCCTGTGAAGAAGTTAGAAGAAAAAACAAGTAATGAATTATTGAAACTATTTGCTGCAATTGGACCAGAAAGGATTGAGCCTCAACCGGTCTCTAAAATTACTCCAGAAGAATTGAAGGCAGTTGTGACAGATGAATTGGATAGAAATGATGGATTGGAGGATTGGTTTTAATGGCATTTTTAAGGATCGATAGACTGAAACTAAACAATATTCGTTGCTTTGAGTTAATGGATATAAGTTTTAAAAAAGGAACTAATATAATAACAGGAGAGAACGGAGCAGGTAAATCTACAATTCTAACAAGTATTGGATTTGGACTGTATGGGGTTAAATACCTCACAAATAGTGGGATTGAACAGCAAGATCTGATAACCACTGGTAAAAATGAGGGGCAGATTGATCTTCATTTTGCCACTGATAAAGGTGAATTTTTGAGCACTTACAAAATATCGAAATCAGATAAACCCAGTTGGAGGATAAGAGACAAAACAAAACGGAAAAATATGGCAACGAGTATCACTGAAACTCGGAGAATAATTCAACAGCTACTTGGTGATGAAATTGATTCCAATGCTTTCAAAAATGCCTTATGTAGTGTTCAAGGAGAGTTAACAATTTTACTCGAAGCGACATCCTCAGAGAGGAAACAGCAACTTAACAAAATCCTAGGTCTTCAAGAATATGATACAACTTTTAAGCAGATGAGGAATTTTGGTAAGGATATCAATGAAGATAGGAAAAAAATTTCAGAAAACCTAGATATCTTAAAGGGTAATTATGAAGATCCAGAACCACTGGAGAAAAAATTAAAAGAAAATAATCTTAAAGCAGATGAAAATAATAAAATAATTGGGAAAATGAATGAAGAGTTAGCCAAGATAAAGCTAGAGATAACTCACCTTTCAAATAAAAGGGAAGAGATTATTAGGATCAGACAAAATATTAAAAATAAAAAAAATGAATATGAGAAAAATAAGAATCTAATTGAAAAAATTCAATTAGAAATAAAACAATCTTTGGAAAAAATAGAAATTGAATTAAACAGTGAGGCAGAAGCTAAAACAACAAATTTTAATTTAAAAAACGCCTCAGAAAAAATATCCAAGCAAATATTTGGTTTAAAAGAAATAAAAATAAAGTATTCAGAAAACCAAAAAACTATAGAGGGGGAAAGGACTCTATTTAAAGAAAATGAAATATATCTAAATAGTATCGAACTCGATATTGGATCTATACTAAATAAAATGAGCGTAGACGAGGTAAAGAAAAACTTCTCTGAATTTGAACAAAAAATTAACATATTTGATCATGAATTAAATTCATTGAACAAAGACATCACATTGGCTCAAGACCAGATTGCGAAATCAACAACAGAGTATGAAAATACATTTAATCGTATACAGAAATTTCACGAAGATGTTGAGAATAAGTTGAAAATAAAAAGCAACAAATTAACATCATTGAAAGAGAGAAATGATAATGAGTTGGTAAAGCTCCAGGATCGACTGAGTAATAATATACAAAAATATGATACCCTAATAAAATCGATGGGTGAGGTAAATTCATTGATTGACACATCGTCAAGAACCTTAGATCTATTAAATAATGTTGAACATGGAACCAGTTGTCCAACGTGTTTCCAAAAATTCCAGTCTGAAAATATTACAGATCTTATATCCATCCATAAGAAAAAGCTGCTAAAACACCAGAATATAAAATCAGAGTATGAAATCGAACTGACATCCATAATGAAAGAAAAGGATGAATTCGAAAAACAATTAGGCATTGTAAAACAGAACTCAAATTCAATAGAATATTTCCAAGAAAAATCTCAAGAGATCGAGCAGGACGAGGTCCACAAAAGTGAGTTGGAAGGAGTAATAGCTACTCAGAATACCAAATTTTCAAACTTGAAAGATAAGCTCATGAGTTATGGACACTCGGAGAAGATTAAACTTTCAACAGAATATGATAATTTCAAGAAAATTATTGAACAACATGAAAAATTAACTGATATTCAAAAGGAATTGATTACCAAAATAAAAGAGTCAAAACAAAGAATTGATACTTCGATTGTAGCAATACAATCTATCAATTTAAAAGTGATACAAAGAGATGAAAATTCTCTTAATCAGGAAAGAGAAGACATTGACAATCAAATTACTCTAATTACTAATGATTTAATTCCAAGTTTTAGTAAACAGCGAGATTACTTAAAAACAGAAATAGAGTATGGTGATGATCTTCGATCACTTGATTCTTCATACCAAGAACTAGTTATCAAATTTAATGATGATGAGCTAGATCTCTTAATTGATAAAAAGGAAGAGATAATAGACATAATTGGAAGAAAATTAGAAGAGACAAAATCAGTTGAGAAAGAAATTATTCCCCCCCTTAAGGTGAGGATCCAGAAAGCATGGAAAAATAAAAAAGCCTATGATGCTTTAACCTCTAGATTAGATGAGATACAGCTTGCAATGCCTCATGTAATCAAGATTAATGAAGTTTTATCACTTCTTCCTCAAAAGCTAATGAGTCAGATAACCAATGCTGTGTCTAGTCACATAACCCAAACTATGAGACGACTGATCCCTGGTAGGGGTTTTGAGAGTGTGATCTTTGATGAGAGTGGGGAGATCAAATTACTTTATCAGGGTAATCAAGTAGATAAAAAAACCCTGTCTGGTGGAGAAAAAACGGTATTAGGTGTAGCTTTGAGATTGGCACTGGCACAGTATGTTGCACCCATAAATTTCATGATACTTGATGAGCCTACTAATCATTTGGATCAACATAGAGTAAATGAATTTATAGAGATTGTTGATAGGGACGATTTGCTTGGAGATAAAAATGGTCAACTAATTATTGTAACTCATCGAGAAGAGTTCAACAGAAATGCTAATCGAACTATCAGAATTTCTGTCAATGACAATCTAGGAAGGTCATTAATAATTGATGAGAGCGAAGCTTAATCTTCCATGGTCTCAAGATATGTATTTATTTCTTCTAGCAAATGCTCAAATATTTTTTCTATGTTGAGTCCAGTTTTAGCAGATGTCTCAAAGACCCTGACATCTAAATTAGACCAATCAGATAGAACTTCCGCATATTTTTGCTCTTCATCCATAGTTACATGGTCTAACTTTAGATCCCTTAGATCAACCTTATTTCCACACAGGATCATTGGTAGTATAATACCAGTTTTTTCTGTTATCTCATTGATCCAGTTTGCAATATTGAAAAAAGTTTGTGGCTGGGTGATATCATATACCAAAATTATACCTTGTGATCCTTTATAATATCCATCTCTTACAGTCTTGTAGAGTGGTTGCCCTGCAAGATCCCAAATTTGAAGTGCAGTATCATTGATCCTCTTGATGGCAAAATCCGCTCCGATTGTTGACATGTAGTTTGCTTGAAATCCACGACCCATAAATCGTTGGCGAATCGATGTTTTCCCCACTGCTGGATCGCCTACTAGAACAATTTTTCTGACAGATCCTCGAGCTTGCATGATATATTCCCAATATTGGATAAACAGTGATTCTTATTAAGATTAGTTATTATTAAATGGCGAAAAAATCTCCTATCATTGAGAAACAAAGGTGAAATCTATCATTCTATCACTTTTCCCACAAGAATTGATAAATTAATTCGGTGTTTGATTTAAAATTACAATACAGATAAACAAATCTAAAATAGAATTAGTCAATACAAAGATTGAGTAATATTGGAGAGGTTAAGAGAAAAAGGGTTTCTAAAGCTACCCGAAGTGGAAAATATCAAGGTCCCCCCTTCAGACCCGTACACTGGGGCTACCGAAGGTGTTATTCACGCTCAAAAGTTTATTAAAGTTTTTGAGTATGTTTCAGTAGGGGGAGATTGGCATGATATTCTTGATATTTTTGAAGGACATCAGATGCACAGTGCAATTCAAGAATTCACGAAAAATAAGATGGCAGA
>JAAFKL010000215.1 GCA_021399405.1 Candidatus Heimdallarchaeota archaeon
ATCGAAAGTAAAATCTTGTCAAGTCCAGAATTTACTAAATCCACTTCAATAAATATTGGACGAGATTCTTGTAAATCTGGTAAACTACTTGAATCCCAAGTTACTATTAAATTACCCTGAGCATCTGTTCGTAATCTATAGTCGGAAGTTCCGTCATCAAAGGTTCCCGCTTGAGCGAAGAAATGAACTGTGGTATTTGCATATGCAACTCCATTTATTTTTGCGTCAACAGTAATTGTCACTGTGCCACCTTCTGTAACTTCTGAAGCACTCATAGTTGCAGTCAATGTATAGATATCAGGTAATTTTTCAAGCGAGAAATTACCATTGACTTCAAGTTGAGCATAGTTATCGGTGGTTATAGTTGTGGTAACATTAATTTTTTGGATTTGAAAGATCATAGCAGTGTCTGTTCCATCAAAAGTAGCTGTTGCAATTCCTTGGGCATTAGTTGTTGTAGAATATAACGCATTGTTGTTTTCGTCCCAAACACCAAGTTCAAGGAGGAACGAAACAGTTGCACCAACTACAACATCGGTTGATTCTTTGTCGGTAACAGTGATTGTTACTGTGAGTGACTCATTTTGTTTAACTTGAGTTTCTGAGAAAGTCATTGTAGCTTCGAATTCTCTTTCAACTACATATACTAGGATATCAATGGAATCTGATCCAATCAATGATAACAATATTGCATCACCTGCAATTGTGATTGTTGTATTAGTTAGAACAGTGGGTGCTGTGAACACAACCTCAGTCAATCCAGTTGCGTTAGCAGTTAAAAGAATTTGAGTATCTGAATTCGAGAATTCTCCCTGATCTACTGTGAGAGTAATATTTGCATCTTCAGCTTGATCAAGACCCGCAAAAATCGACACATCAATAAGTGTGTTTGTACCCGCCTCCATCTCAGTAGCTGCACTAAGGGTTACTGTGAGCACGGTTGCATCAAATTTAGTCACAAAAAATTCTTCATTGAAGAGTAAATTCACGGTTGCACTAGCTTCGACTAGAAATGAGAATTGGATGTTAATTTCAATATCTTCAAGAGCTAAGGTTGGAGCAGTCCAGTTAAATTGAAATAATCCATTTTCATCTGAAAGGCCCTGAATATCTGAATCTACTTCTCCTTCTATAACCCCTAATGCAGTAAGCTCAGTCGCAGTTACTTGCATGCCCTCAACTGGATTGTCGTCTTTGTCCTTCACAGTAAATGTTATTTCCTTAAAATCATCTGATTGAATAGGACTTGGATCTGTAAAAACTGAGTTCTCTATAAAATCCGTGTTTAGATGTTTTATCGTGATCAGCTGAAAAAGATCTTTTGTTTGAGCTCCATTTTGAATTTGAGCAGTGATGTTCGCAACTACTGTATCATTGGTAAAATCAACAAAAGGTGCAGTCCAAGTAACCACTGCAAATCCAGTTGAATTCGTAACTGTAAGGATTGAACTTCCTGAGCCTTGGAAATTTCCATTGGTTGCTTGGAAGAACACATCTGTGTTTGCTAGAACTAGTGTGTCATTAATAGCATAGACTGTGATTTCAACAGTATTACCTGGGGACACTGTAGTTGCGGATGCATCTATTGTAGAATCGTCGATCGTTGTAACAGCCGAAACTTGAGAAAGTTGCAGTGGGATAATAACCCCTAAAAAAAAGAATGTAAGAAGTAGTAAGCTTTTATTATGAATTTTCATTGCGATCACACCTTGCCATTAATTGTTATATCAAACCGTTTCTGTTTGATCTAACTTTTATGCTTAATGTCAATAAATAGTATTCAATTAATATGTATATCTCAATATTTTATTTAAACTTTTTATCAGTATGACCGACTAGGTTATGTATAAGAATTTTTGAAAATTATTTTTTTTTGTATTTTTTTTTTAACTTAGAAATTATGGGATGTTGACTGGAATAGGTGGTGATGCGGCCGTAAATGGGTCGGAATTTCTATTATCATATCGTATATAGTAGATTCCTGCAGGAACTGTTGTAAAGGTGATTTGGCCTGATCCGTCAGTATAGGTATATCTTCCTGTATATGTACCATCCCCATTATACAATTTAATCAGTTTTCCACTTCCCAGTGTGACACTATTATCTTGAACTGTTAATATCATACTCGCTTCACCATCAAGTGTTACAGTGTAGTCAACTTGACCATTGTGTACTATAACAGTTGTAAATATTCTCTGTCCCATCCAATCAATTCTGAGTTTATAACTTCCCGCTGGGATTGCTCCATATTCGGCTGTCCCAGTTCCATTTAGATAGTCATATCTGCCTGTTGATGTTCCAGTGTCAAGATATAGTCTTGTTAACACTCCGTTTGGCATTCTGGAAACACCAACTTCAACATTGATTTTCAGTAAACCTCCTCCGAGATCTTCCACTTGCAATGAACCGTCATGAACAAAGACTGAAGTAAATATTCTTCTACCAAGCCAATCAATTCGAAGTTTATAACTCCCATCAGGAATTGCACCATATTCAGCAAGACCTACACCATTCAGGTAATCATATCTGCCTGTACTAGTTCCATCATCATTATACAATCGAGTGAGAACCCCATTTGGTAAAATGACTCCATTAGCCTCAATTCTTACGTTGAGTGCACCACCACCTATATCTACTACGAAATCACCGGAACCTACTACATTAAAACTAGTTGTGAATATTCTCTGACCTAACCAATCTATTCGAAGTCGGTAATTTTCAGATAAAATTACACCATATTCTGCAAAACCTGAGGAATTGAGATAATCATATCTCCCTACACTAACATTGGTTGCAAGGTAGAGTCGAGTCAAAACTCCATTTGGTAATGGTGTTCCACCTGCAAGTACTTTTACTGTTAATGAGGCTCCTGGAATGTTTAAAATAACTGGATTAGAGCTGTTTACTGAGAACGCTGATGTGAACGTTCTTTGACCTAACCAATCAATACGCAATCGGTAATCTCCTTCCGGTATTGCTCCATATTCTGCCCATCCTGTACTGTTAACATAATCATATCTTCCAGCACTTACATTATTGGCATTATATAGTCTCGTTAATACTCCATTTGGTAATGGTACACTCCCTGCAAGTATTTGGATTCTTAAATTACCTCCACCAATATCCCTATACACTGGACTTCCATCATGTGGGAATGCTTCAGTGAATATCCGTTGACCTAGCCAATCAACACGTAGTCGGTAATCTCCTTCCGGTATTGCTCCATATTCTGCCCATCCAGATGTATTAAGATAGTCATACCTTCCGGCGCTAACATTATTGGCATTGTATAGTCTTGTCAACACACCTTTTGGTAATGGTGCTCCACTAGCTGTGACTAATACATTAAGTGGGCCGCCACCAATATTGATTGTAACAAGAGAAGAGTCTTGATGATTAATTATAGATGTGAAAGTTCTTTTCCCTAACCAATCGATTCTCAATCTATAAGCACCTGCTGGAGTGAACGAATATTCTGCTACACCTGATGCATTGAGATAGTCGTATCTTCCTGCACTAACATTGTTTGAAGTGTATAATCGAGTTAATACTCCTTTCGGTAAGGGTGCACTTCCCGCCGTAACTAAGATATTCATGTTACCACCGCCAAAATCAACTTCTAGATTTGGATCTGAGGTAGATACTAATCCACTCCAATATCTGTTATTTTGATAATCTAACCTTAATCTATAAACACCAGGAGAAACACCACTGGTAAACTCAAAGAATGATGAAGCATTTGTGTAATCATATTTACCCATGCTCGCATTTGTACTTGTATATAATCTTAGAAGTTTGTTTTTTCCAGCGGGGGCACCTCCAAATAATAATTGTCCAATTAATTCACCATTTGTCGTAAGTTTAATTGTAACATTGGAAGATCCAGGAACAGTAACGGATGAGGACCAGTAATTAATACCTAAATAGTTAGCTCTAAACAGGTAAGTACCCTCGACTTCGATAAAAGAAATCACACCATTATTATCTGTGACTCCTGCAGCACCTAAATCATTTTGACCCGTGTCCGCATCGTAGACTATTATTCCTTCTATGGGGTGATTGAGATCATCAATTACTGTGACATGAATTTTTTCACCTGAACTTCCGATTGTGACTTGAGAACTTAATACATTATGAAATCGTTCCGATTGTTGACCTGATGACGTTTTAGCAACATAATAATCAGGTAATAAATATGCAACTACTTGACCATTATTATCTGTCGATACAGGGGGAATTGCAGCTGGCAATCCTTCATCGTTAAGAAAAGTTATACTTAATCCAATAAGTGGTTCTCCACCTGAACTCACAGAAACTGTTGTTGGTACTGGTACAACAGGGTCGCTGACTTCAAGGGTAGCAATTTTAAATTGATTGTCAAATGGTCCTACCCCTATCCTAACTTTTTCCTTTGCTTCAAATTGAGCATTTATTGAGTTTGTTCCAATTTTTATGATTGCCTCTTCATTGGGGTTCAGTAATATATTAAATCCAGGAATTACAAACCAATCGTCATTTGACACATATGTGGTGTTGACACCCTTCGATCCTAGGTTTCTGACTTTGAGCTCTAATAAATCAATTTTATTATCATTATTGAAATCTAAAGAATTTTGGACTTCATATGCGAAAGTTGGTAAATCATCATCAAGTTGATTATTTACGATAACCCATACTACTGCCGCTGCTGAGACTGTAACTGCAATAATTAGCACAGTTGCTATTACTGGACTAATCCCTCTTCTTGCGCGTGGTGATTTGAATAGGAGGTTCACAATAATAATATTAGGTTTTAAATTATTTAAACTTTTTATCTTACGCTTTTACTAGGAAACTAATTTAATTATAATATTTTAGATATTATGGTAGTATATCAATAGTTGCAATCGCAGTTGGGTTGAAGGCATTTGAGAACCTCCCATTATATTCCAACATGTATTCACCAGTGGGGAGGAAATCAAATTTTACTTCACCATTGATATCAGTTCTCTTCGAGAATCCTGTATATGTCCCATCTGCATGATAGAGTCTGATTTTTTGATTACTTGCCATTTGGCTCCCATTATCCTCAACGGTTATCGTACTTGTTGCTAAACCTGCAAAGTCAATTGTGAAGTTTGAGCTTCCATCATGGTAAACCTCAGTTGAATAATATGTTCTGGCCATCCATTTTAGCCTTATGGAATATGTCCCTTCAGGAATTGCATTAAAATTAGCGTACCCAGTATTATTCAGATTAACATTTACATAAGTAGACGAATTAAAATGGTTTTGTAATCTAATTCTAGCATTGATTGGCATCACAACCCCATCCATTTTTACTAGGATTGTAAGGTTACCACCATTTAAATCAATACTTGCAGGTGTTCCATCGAAAGAAAATTGAGAAGAATAGTATTTTCTTCCTAACCAGTCTATACGAAGGATGTAATTTCCATCTGGTATCGCATTATATTCTGCCCAAGCCGTTAGATTAACTCTATCACTTCTACCCGCACTGTTGTTTAAATCATTATACAACCTTGTTCTAACATTATATGGTAATTTTTCACCACCTACGAATACTTGTACTTTCAAAGTTCCACCTGCTAGATCTATTTGAATCGCGGATGAACCATCAAAAGTGAATATTGATGTGACGTATTGTTTACCAAGCATATCGATTCTCAATCGATAATCTCCACCAATGATTGCTCCATATTCTGCCCATCCCGTTGTATTGGTTCTATCCGTTCTTCCAGTAGAAGAAGAATCGGTATTTCGAAGTCTTGTTAATGTGTTGGTGGGAAGTAGATCTCCACCAATAGTAACCTTGATTGCAAAGGCCCCACCGGGTAGTGTCACATTTTTAGGTGTTCCATCATGTGTGAAAATATCAGAAAATGTTGTATTGCCTAACCAGTCAATTCTTAATCTGTAATTTTGAGCTATTATACTTCCAAATTCTGCCCATCCGCTTCCATTTAGATAATCGGATCGAGATGCACTAGCGAAGTCTGGGTTATATAGACGCACTCGAACACCACCCGGAAGTGGGACTCCACCTGCTAATACTAAAACCTCAAGTGATCCCCCGTCAAGTGGAATATTTACGCTGCTTCCATCGAATGTGAAGACACTTGTATAAAATCTTTGTCCAAGCCAATCTATCCTCAGCAGATAATCTCCATCAGGAATTGTACCATATTCTGCCCAACCTGTTGAATTCACACGATCTGACCGAGAAGCAGATTGATTGTTAGAGTGATATAATCTAGTTCTAACATTATTAGGTAGGTCTTCTCCACCAGCTGTAATGTGGACATTTAATTTTCCACCACCTAGATTAATCTCGAATAAATTACTGTCGGTATGGGTGAAAACATCAGAGAAGTATCTCCTTCCTAACCAATCAACACGCAAAATGTAATTCCCACCAGGTGTGTTTGGGTAAGTTGCAATTCCAGAATTGTTAAGGCGATCACTCCTACCCGCTGAAACATTTGTTGCATGGAACAATCTTGTTCGTATTCGATTTGGTAAGGGGTCATCTCCTGCAGTAACAATAATGTTTAGATCTCCTCCACCAAAATCTACAACTAGATTTGGATCTGAAGTTGATACTAGTTCACTCCAATAGAAACTACCTTGGAAATCTAATCTCAATCGATAAATTCCCGGTACTACTCCTCTCGTGAATTCAAAATAAGATGTTGTATTTGTTCTATCAGACCGCCCCATACTTGCATTTGTGCTTGTATATAGTCTTAGTCTCTTTCCAGATCCCGCATCAACACCTCCAAATTGTAATTTACCAATTAATCTTGCATTAGTTTCTAATTTTATTGTTACGTTAGATGCATTGGGCACAGAAACTTGTGAAGACCAATAATCAACTCCAAGATACTTAACACGGAATAAATAAGCACCATCTGCTTTACTGAATGATACTTTGCCATTTATATCTGTAGTTTGTGTACTTCCCAGATCATTTTGATTTGAATCAGCATCAAAAACGACAATCCCAGACACGGCAATATTTTGATCATCGATTACGGCGACATTAATTGTTTCGGCATTGCTATTTATGTCAACATTTCTTGTCAAGACATTGTGAAATTGTTCTGATTGTTGACTCGATGAAGTTTTTGCGACATAATAATTTGGTAGTAAATAAGCTTCTACTATTCCATTATTATCTGTAGTAAGTGGTGGAATTGGGGCAGGTAATCCTTCATCGTCCAAGAAAGTAATACTTAGTCCACCAGATGTACCGCCCGAATTCACTGTCACCCTTGTTGGCAAAGGTACTACTGGGTTTCCAATCTCTATTGTTGCTATTTTGAATTTGTCCTCAAATGGTCCAACACCAATTCTAACTTTTTCTTTAGCTTCAAATTGAGCACTAAGGGTGTTCGTACCAATCTTGATTATTGCTTCTTCGTTTGAGTTAAGTAATATATCAAATCCTGGGATCACAACCCATGCATCATCTGAAACATAAGTTGTATTGACTGCTTTTGAACCTATGTTTCTAACCTTGAGCTCCAATAAATCGATTTTGTTATCATTATTGAAATCCAATGAATTTTGAACTTCATAGGTAAACGTTGGAAGATCATCATCGAGTTGATTATTGACAATAACCCATACGACGGCTGCTGCTGACACTGTAACTGCGATAATTAGCACTGTCGCAATGACTGGACTAAGACCCCTTCGTGTACGTAGAGATTTGGAAAGACGGTTCACTATAATTATGATAGGGTTTAATTTATTTAAACATTTTACCTTTAATGTTTAATAGGAATATTTTAATTAAATTCTAAAGGATCTTTTGCATCCAGTTGTTCAAGCTGGTATCAATTTCATTAATTTCATCTCTCGAAAATTCTTGGGTCTTAGATAATAAAATGATGGTTTCAGACTCATAATCATTCAAAATAGCTTTTACTTGGGTTATTGTAGGTTGCTCCATCTCCTCTATTCTTTGTGCTGCATTGTCCCATGAGGTCAAGAGTACTTCTATTGTTTTGACAAATTCAGGGTAGTTAGTGAACTTTTCAATGGAGTATTGATCTACTATGTTCTCTAATGGGGGTTTATTCAATTTACCTTTCCAAGGTTTTGGTTTTAGCATGATTTCAGACTTCCAAACCAATAATTTTTGCTCCATGATTCGAAATTGTTCCGGTGAAAATGTCGCCTCGCTAAACAATTCTATCATTAGATTAGAATTGAAGGTATCAATAAAATCTGACATATTTAAATTCGTGATACTGGATTTATTTGCGTATCCTTCGGCTGTTTCATTCCACGTATTTTCAATCCTTGAGAATAAGTCAGTTAGTTGCAAAACACTTGAGGGGTCTTCTTTTATTTGAATTTCCATTAATTCTAGCAAAGGTGGAGGGATTAGTTCACCTTCCCAATTTTTGTGTAAACTCTTATCTGTTTTCTCTCGACCTCTTCGTATTACAAAAATCACGATTATCAAGAAACCAAAAATAGAGCCAAGGAGGACAATCAAAGTTTGTAAATCGAATTCCAAAGTGTCCCCTTGTTCCGGGACTGGTTGAAAGAATGCGGAAGTGCTATTACGACCTACATTTCCAGCTGAATCTGTAGCAATTACTGTAAATGTAAATTGAGTAGATTTCACAACAGTGAATGCGAGTTCAAAATCGATTGAATATATTTCTTCATTCAAATTAATTGAAGTTTCATATAATTCTCCGTTTAGCAATATTTGTTGTGAATTAATGATACTGACATCATTAACCTTCCATTCAATTGTAATTGCTGTGTTAGTAGTAATAAGATCCTCGATTGAGGTCTCGAATTTAACTATAGGCTTCTCGAGATCCACATCTACATCTACAAATACTTGATCCACATTATTACCAAGATCGGTCAGTTTGATTGATAAAGTCCGATTATCAAGCTTGGGTTGATCACCAAGAGAGAACAACCGATCTAAGAAAATGAATTCATTTGTGTATACAAGATCTTGAGAAGACAATGTTCCACCTGTATTGTCGAGATCGAATAACACAATTTGACCGATTCGTATTCTTAAATTGCTCCATGCAGTCTCATCACGCGCTTCCAACGTGATTTTCATTTTGTTGCTTGAATGTGTCTCACCAAGTATAGGGGAAAATACCGTAAGTGTCGGACTAGTAGAATCTGTTTGATTAATATCATAACCACCGTGAATAGAAGTGACGGGATTGTTATTCAAGCTTAAAATTGTGAAAAATAGCATGAACGGCAATAAACTTTTCTTTGAAAATGAAAACGAGTCCTTTATCAATTTTACTAATTTAAAATTACATTAAATGTATTATTAAGTTAGTGGATGATTTATTCCTTATGACAATCATATTGCGTCTTCTCATAACTTTAATGAAAATTAATTGAATTATTGTTTTGTTAAAGAGACAATGTTTTCCCCAAATGTGAACTTCTGGTCTCTTTTATGCCATACAAATGTAATTCTTCGTTACTGTAACCACTGATAGAGTTTCTTGTTTTTTGCTTGCCAATCCCGATATCTGTCGTTTGATATTATCCAAGCATCACTATCTATAGCATGCTTTAATGCAAAGTAATCGTCATTCCGGGATGCTAGTGTTACTATCAGAGATCCCTCTTTTTGCAACTGCTCAACAATATCCATATTGTCAATTTCATGTTTTAGTTTGGCACTCACAAATATTTCGACATGAACAATATCATACTCCTTGCAGAGCTGCTCAATTAGAATACAGAATCTCTTCGCTTCTGGGATTTCACCCTTGACATTCTGATCTTTTGATAAATTAGGACCATCAACCACAATTTTGGGATGAGGGGTCTTGGATGAACTAACTTTATCTCTTCGAGAAAAAAACCTCATTTAATATTATTAGCTAGGTTTTAGATTTTATAAAAATAAGGTAGGAACTAAATTAGTAGTTTTTTCAGTACTTGTAAAATAAAAACGTGAATCTTTTGATTCATTATTTTCAATATTAACGTATTCTTCTTTCTAAAGAACTATAATGGAGTGTTAAACAATTATATACATGGCAAACAAAGTCAAAGCTTCACATATTCTTGTCGAGAAACATTCGCAAGCCGAAAAAATTCATGATCAAGTAACAAAGAAAAACTTTGCAAATCTTGCAAAAAATTTTTCCACTTGTCCAAGTAGGAAAAAAGGGGGTAATCTGGGTGAATTTGGAAGGGGACAAATGGTTAAAGAATTTGACAAAGTTGTATTTGCTATGAATGTTGGTGATATATCTAAACCTGTTAAGACGAAGTTCGGATATCACATAATTATGAGAACTAAGTGAATTACGTATAGGACTAACTATACGCAAATTTCAAAAAGAATATGATTGTGAAAATTGTGATTAACTACTTTTACCTAGTTTGAGCCTGTAAGTTGGTCAATTAATCACAATTGATAAAATAAAATAAACAAACTATATAATAAATACTAAACACCAAAATTCATGCTTTCTTTGATAAAAAGCAAATGGATTGGCAAGGTGACGCTTGTAGTCATTTCGATATTGCTATTCTCGAGTACCATAATATTTGGAGGGAATAATAATAGCTCAAATTTTAATTTAACTCCCAATACTATTCCTGAGAGTTATGTCCAAGATTTTTCAGATTGGACTGGAATTACTAGAACTGGTGATCAGCCGAACTCATGGATCTTGAATTCAGATCCTGCTCAATATACAGTAGTAAATTCAGGCTTTTATGGAACATATCTAAATCTTATCACGTCAGGTGTAAGTTTAACTAATTATAGCTTTAATATGGAATGGGATGTCAAACAAGATGCACCAAGTAATTCGCTAGTTAGAAGATTCACTAGGCTCTATTGTTATTCGCAAACCACCACGATCTTAACTGCTACTTTGCATTTATGGGATCAAGTAAGATCTGTCGGCATGGGGACTGAATTCGAAGGATCAACTGTGAATCTTGACTGGGATCCCGCAATTTGGCATACCATGAAGATTGAAGGTCGGATATTTAACAATGTACTGGTAATGTCTCTATACGTGGATAACGTATATACTTCCTTAGATGCTTCTGCAGGCAATGCCATAAATATGAAACTGGATCGTTGTTCATTTTATATTTACCAGAATACAATTGGTTCTGGAGATTCAATTTGGGTTGATAATTTTAGAATTGAAGAACTTGAAAATGTCAATAACACTCTTTATAGTACAGAATTTGTTACTGAAACAGTTACTCAAACTGAAACAACTACAATTGCAGAAACCACAGATACTATAACAACAACAGCCACTGAGACCATTATTGTTGAGGAAACGGTAACGGATATAACAAATGAAATTCATCATGAAACTATAACTGAAACGATTCAAAAAACCGAACAAAAAGCAGAGGTTGGTTTTCTATCTATTTCCTTAACTGTACTTTCTATGGTAACATTAGTATTAATTGTCAGGATAAACAAACGTTCCAAATAATAGAAATATTTGGTGGAATTATTACTCCCATTTATCAATTAAAAATAAAATTACTAGAATCACATTTCTTACGGAGCAAATGAATATTAGCATATACAAAATTGAATAATGTATAAAAAAATATTGTTTTTTACCACGATTGAGTAAATTGAAGTAATATTAAATGTATAAAACAGTAAAAATCAATTAAAAAACATGCGATTGTACAAAATTACAGTTGGTTTTGGAATCAATTGTCGTAACCCTTTTTATGTAGGAATAGTTTAAAAAATATAGTAAAATGGCATCTGTAGTTGACCCTAAGAAAAAGTTTGGAATTGTTTTCTTCAATATGGGTGGTCCGAGGGACTTGGAGAGTGTGCGACCATTTCTTTACAATCTATTTTCAGATAATGAAATTATAAATTTACCTTGGTTTATCAGTCCTTTTCAAAAACCTCTTGCATGGCTGATCGCAAAATTTAGATCAAAAAGTACTCAGGAAATGTATGAAAAGATGGGCGGTAGAAGTTATACTAACGATATTACACAAGAGCTGGCTGATGAAGTGAACAAAGAATTATTTCGAAAAGGAATTGATAGTAAATCTGTAATAGCTATGCGTTATGCCCCTCCTCGTGTTGAAGATGCCATTAATCAACTAGAACAAGAGGATATTGACACATTAGTACTATTCACACAATATCCACATTATGCAAAATCTACTACTGGGTCATCATATAATGATTTCAATCGGTATTTAGAAGATAGTAGTTTGAATGGGAAATCCAAAATCGTAATCGATGATTGGGGAACTGAACCTGCGTATATCGATTGGTGGGTAGGTGCCATTACTAGAGTAATCAATAAATTAGAATCACCAGTCGATGAGAATGTACATATTGTTTTTACAGCTCATGGTCTACCATTGAAATATATTAAAGCGGGAGAGAAATATCCTGAGAGAATAGAAAAAGCTAAAGATGATATTGTTCAAAAACTAGGTAATATTGGTAGGAATGCCAATTTTCACTTAGCTTATCAAAGTAAGGCTGGTCCCTTTCCCTGGACCCAACCTTATACTCATGATAAATTGGAAGAAATTAGCAAAACAAATCCAAGAACTGTAATAATGGTCCCCTTAGGTTTTGTATCAAATAATGTGGAAACTCTTTATGAGATAGATATTCTATATTCAGAATTAGCCCAAGAGCTCGGAATTAAAGATTATAGGAGAGTACAAGTTCCAGATCAGGATTCAGAATATGTAAAAAATATTGCTGATATGCTCCAGAAATATATCGAGGAGGGTTAACATGCAAAATATGCCTCTTACTGTTATCACATGGAGAATCGGTAAATCTAGTATTGATACTATTGAATCATTATTGATTAAAGATACGGAGTGTGACTCTACACTCCAATCTTTGAAACAAGAATTTGGATCAATATTTTACATGTCAACATGCCAAAGAATACTTCTTATATCCAGCATTCACGATAAAAGGGAAGCAATCAAGCTGAGAGATAGATTTATCAGTATCTCCCACTCACCTAATGATTCTATTGGACTTGGGGAGATGTTCATTGGAAGTAAAGCACTAAAACATCTTGCAGAATTGATATCTTCCTTGGATTCAATAGTTATTGGCGAGGATCAGATACAACATCAGTTCAAACAAGCATATTTACGAAATGAGAAATATCTCAATAAGATGTTAAAGCAAATTTTACAGCAAGTCATTCGGATTGGTAAACGGATTAGACATAAAACTATTCTTGGTGAAGGAAAAACTTCAATGATGAGTTTAATCATCCAAGTCTATGAGGATCTAATAAAAAACGCTAAATCGATTGGTATATTGGGAACTGGGAAAATGGCAAAAGGCATTGTTAATGTAGCCTCCCAAGTTAATTGTGAGCTATCTGTATACTCAAGGAAACCTGAGAGGATTGGAATTCAAATCGATGAGTTTATTACGAAGGATTTCAACAATCTAGAATCCCATGACGTTATTTTTACTGCAACTACGGTGGATATGCCACTAATAACTAAAGATCTAATACGGAAATTGGAGAACAAATCAATCACAATTTTTGATCTTGGAATGCCAAGAAATTGTAGCCTAGAGATTAATGATTTGAGTAATATCAATCTGGTTGGTATAGAAGATTTACTCAAATTATCCCATCAAGTACATCTTGAAACTGATTTTACAAATGTTTACAAAGTTCTTAATGAAGAAATGAATTCAATCCTTGGTGCAGTAATTCAGAAACAAAAAGACCCATACTACATTTCTTTAAGATCTGAGCTATCTCGAATAGCTGAAAAATATAAGGCTGATTTCATTAAATCAGGTGATCAGTCAGAGATTAAATATCAACAATTAGTTAACCGATTAATCCATGTTTCACAAAAGCATCTTCAAAGTGCTTTAATGGAAAGTGAGGTCATAAATTGAAAACCGTTAAAATTGGAACCCGTGGGAGTAAACTCGCCCTTGCTCAAGCAGAAATAGCCAAAGAGCTGATAGAAACAAAATTTGGCTATAAAGTTAGAATTGAGATCATATCTTCCTTGGGAGATAGAGATCAGGTTTCCCAACTGCATAATTTTCGTGGCATGGGTGTATTTACAGGCTCAATCGAGCGTGAATTAAGAGAACGACGAATTGATATTGCAGTTCATAGTCTCAAGGATTTACCAATTGAAAATTCAGTTGGCTTATATCTCCCTGCTTTGCTTAAGAGAGATACTCCGAATGATGTATTGATCATTAAAGAATCTGCTTTAATTAATGACGATCCCTTAGAGGTAAAAAAAGGTATTAGAGTAGCTACAGGTAGCCCTCGGCGTCAAAGTCAATTTTTAGCATTAGAACCAACGAGTATTCCTATTGATATTAGAGGAAACGTTAATACAAGGATTTCTCGCCTTGATACTGGTTTTATCGATGCATTGATTATGGCAGGTGCGGTATTTGATAGAATCAATATTGAATTACCTGAAGGAGTTCGATTGGTTACATTACCTAATGAGAGTTTTCCGTGTGCTCCCGGTCAAGGAGCTATCGCACTCCAAGCAAGAGAAAATGAATATGCAGAAGTAAAACTTCTGAACCACGAAGACACGAGTAATGCAGTATTGGCTGAGCGATACGTACTAGAGAGAATCGGTGGCGGATGTGATATTTCATTCGGATTACATATTACTAAAGAAAATAATATTTGGAAGGGATATGCTTCAGTTGCACCGGAAAATTGGAATCCTTCCCAACCTGCTATTCTCTCCAGAACTATTGTTGAATCTAAGACTACGTATGAAATTGTACAAAAAATCCTGGTTATGTATTCCAATATGAGTCGTTGGGATACTACAAACGGCATAGATAAAATGGAATTGCGAAAAATAATAATCGCTAGAGATAAAGTTGACACAATTAATTATTCTGAAAAAATTGGTAAGAGCCTAAATGCGGTAATTGCGTCGATTCCAATTTTTGATTATGAAACAAATTACTCAATGATTAATGATAAAAAGCTTATCACATCTTGGAAGAATTGTTCATGGGTTGTTTTGACATCCCAACGTTCAGTAGAATTTCTGTATTTATTATCGAGTTTACAGAAAAGAAATCCGATAAGAATTGCTGCTGTGGGGCCACAAACCGCTAATAAACTACGATCTGCAGGTTTCCCTGTTCATCTAGTTTCAGCAGGTTCATTATCTGATCTGAAGAAAACACTTACCGAAGCTCGGGAAATTTACCCTGGTGAGGTTTTATTCTTACACGGGAGTGTTATTACAGGATATCCCAGTGATGATGCTCAATCATATCAAGTCTATCAAACCTCTGAAAAAAGGATTGATTTGCCCTTTAAACCCGATGATTTAATAGTTTTCTCTAAGAAAAGTGCTGAGACAATAATTAAATCGCTTGGAAAAGGTTGTACGAAACGTTGGATTGCAATTGGTGAAACAACAGGGAGTTACTTAAGATCAAAAGGGATCAACGTAGTGATTGCACCCAAACCCACACCTCAGGGAGTGGTACAAGCTTTGTTGAAGTGATGATTATGACAAGAATGAGACGATTACGAACTACAAATGCAATTAGGGATTCACTTGCTGAAGTTAATTTATCCCTTGATAATTTGATACTCCCTCTGTTTATAATAGAGGGTGATGATAAACAACTTGAGATATCTTCAATGCCAAATGTCTACAATTTGACTGTTGACAAAACAGTAGAATATGTACGGGAACATATTGATTTGGGAATCAAAAATTACATTTTGTTTGGGGTACCTGATGAGAAAGATTTCTATGGAGATGGGGCTTCCGATCCAAAAGGACCAGTTCCATTAGGGCTAACAAAACTTAAAGAACAATTTGGAAATGAAATTATTCTCTACTCTGATGTATGTTTATGTGAGTATACAACACACGGACATTGTGGTATTCCAAATGATAAAAAAGAAATTCAAAACGATCCTGCACTTGAAAAATTAGCCCAAGCCGCTCTTGCATATGCTGAAGCGGGAAGTGATTGGGTTGCTCCGAGCAATATGATGGATAATAGAGTAGGCTCAATAAGGGAAAAATTGGATGATAATGGTTTTGGGAATACTGCAATTCTATCGTATTCAGCTAAATTTGCCAGTGCTTATTATGGTCCTTTTAGGGATGCGGCTGGTAGTAGTCCCGGATTTGGAGATCGGAAATCATATCAAATTGATTATCGTACAATTAGACAACCTCTTCGTGAGATTGAAATTGACGAGGAACAAGGTGCTGATGCTGTAATGGTAAAACCGGCATTAGCATATCTTGACATGCTTGTCCGAGCTAGAGAAATTACTGATTTGCCTTTGTATGCTTACAATGTAAGTGGAGAATATTCCATGGTTAAGCTTGCAGCAAAAGCGGGTCTTTTGGATGAGGAAAAAATCGTTCTTGAAAATTTATTTGCTATGAGAAGAGCAGGAGCAGATGTTATATTGACCTATCATGCTTCAGATATTGCGAGAAATAATTGGTTAGGTGGAGTGTAATAAAATGATGTTGGAACTGATAAAATCAAAACTAATTTTTGATAAAGCAAAAGAATTGATGCCGGGTGGTGTATCATCACCAGTTCGTGCATTAACATCTGTAGGTGGAAATCCTTTATTTGTAAAAGGAGCTAAGGGTCCATATTTGTGGGACGTAGATGAAAATGAATACATTGATTTCTGTATGAGTTTTGGTCCTTTAATCCTTGGTCATGCAAACGATCAAATTATAGATAGCATAATGAAGTCAGTGAGTCAAGGAACTTCATTTGGTACTTCTACTCCTGGCGAAGTTGAACTCGCTAGAAAAATTACTGACGTTCATCCAGCAATAGACTGGGTTAGATTTGTAAATAGTGGTACAGAAGCTGTAATGAGTGCAATAAGGTTGGCTCGAGCAGCTACAAATAGGGATTTAATCATAAAATTTGAAGGAGGATATCATGGTCATGCGGATTCTATGCTTGTGAAAGCGGGAAGTGGTTTAGCTACTTTTGGACTAAGCTCAAGCAAAGGAGTACCTGAGGATACGGCTAAAAATACAATAGTTATCCCCCTGAATGATATTTCTGCTCTTGATGCGGCATTTACTCAAAATGTAGACATGATCGCTGCAGTTATTATTGAAGGTGTCCCTGCTAATAATGGACTACTCATCCAATCAAAGGAGTACATGCACTATATCCAAGAAATTTGTAAAACAAATGGTTCATTATTAATTTTGGATGAAGTAATTACGGGCTTTAGAATTGGTTTAGGTGGTGCAACTGAATATTATGATTTATCTCCGGACATCGTTACACTTGGTAAAATTATAGGCGGTGGAATGCCAATTGGTGCCTACGGGGGCAGAAAGGATCTTATGGATCTGATTGCTCCTTTGGGTCCAGTTTATCAAGCAGGCACATTAAGTGGTAATCCCATTGCAATCGCAGCTGGAAATAAAACTCTCGATTTATTATTTGAAAGTAATTTTTACGAGAATTTAGAGGTTAATTCTGAAATCTTTGAATCCGAGTTGTCTGATTTGCTTATTGAGTTTTCAATTGAACATACAATCAAAAGAATCGGTTCAATTATTTGGTTAATATTGGATTCTAATAATCATCCAACTAAAGTAGATGAAATCTCAAAAGTTGCGATTGAGAAATATGCAAAATTTCATCAAATAGCTAGAAACGAAGGAATTTATTTTCCACCAAGTGCTTATGAAGTAGCATTCCTATCAACATCTCACGATTTCAAAGTGATGAAGGAATTTTTAAAACGCATGAGAAAGGTAGTTGAGCAATTATGAGGAATTCAAAACAACTCTTTCTAGATGCCTTTAATGGTAAATCAAATGGTAATATTCCATTATGGTACATGAGACAAGCAGGCAGATATTTACCAGAATACCGTGAATTCAGAAAAGGGAAAACATTTGAAGATATGGCCATGACCCCTGAAAATGCTGTTGAGGTTACATTACAACCAATAAGGAGATTTGATTTAGATGCTGCTATTATATTTTCAGACATCCTTGTACCCTTGTATGAGATGAATCGAGGTTTGACAATTGTCCCACAAGTTGGTCCTATTATGGAAAATCCGGTCACCAAGCCATCAGAAGTTAAAGAATTGAAAAGAACTCATCCATCAGAAGACTTTCCATATTTGGAAGAGTCGATAAGGAAAACTAGGAAAGAAATACCTGATAAGGCCTTAATTGGGTTTGCTGGGGCTCCTTTTACATTAGCCAGTTACTTGTTGGAAGGTAAATCAACAAAAACAGCTTTAGTAACCAAAGCGTTCGCTTATAATAATCCCGACGAATTTCATTCATTACTTAGCTTTCTTACAGAAATTGTAATCGATCAATTACAAGTTCAAGTTAATGCTGGTGTGGATATGATCCAAGTGTTTGATTCATGGGCTGGTTTTCTGTCACCATCGCAATATGATGATTGGATATTACCACATGTTCAGAAAATTTTCAAGCATTTCGATAATATTCCAAACATTCTATATGGGCGAGGTACAAGTCACTTGCTACCTATATTTGTCAAATCAGGTGCCAAGGGATTTAGTGTTGATACCTCAATTTCTTTGCATCAAGCTAGAAATGTTATTGGAGATAATAAAATACTTCAAGGAAATTTTGATCCTGCCCTTCTGCTTAGTAATCCTTCTAGAGTTAAAAAAGCAACACTTGACTTATTAGAACAAAATAGAATTCTTGATAATCCAAGATATATTTTTAATTTGGGTCAAGGTATTGACAAAGATTCTAAACTAGAAAATGTGGAAATGATGGTAAATACTGTCAAATCCTATAATTTGGAGAATTGATAAAAATGAGTAATACACAATTATCCTATGATTTAATCAATCGATTTGATAAACGAGTGCCCAGATATACGAGCTATCCCACTGTACCTAACTGGACAGAAGAATTTGGTCCTAATGATTATATTGCTGAATTAATTTCTCGAAGTGAATCTGATGACCCATTAAGTATCTACATCCACATCCCGTTTTGTGTTCGTAGATGTCTGTTTTGTGCTTGTACAACAATGGTTACAAGTCGTCCTGAAAAACCAGAGAAGTATCTTGAGATCTTGAAGTTGGAAATAAAAAGGACTCGTGAATTACTTAATGCACGAAACGACGTTATTCAACTACATTTAGGTGGTGGAACTCCAACCCACTTATCCCCTTTACAACTGGAGGATTTGTTCAGTTATATTCATGATGAATTTGCTATAAATAGCAATTCTGAGAAATCGATTGAACTTCATCCCAGTGTCACATCCATCGATCACATGCAGGTCTTGAAAGATTATGGGTTTAATCGAATTTCAGTTGGAGTTCAAGACTTTGATATTGAAGTACAAGAGAGATTAAACCGATTTCAAACATATGATGAAACAAAAGAAATTTTAGATTTTGCTCGTGAAAATGGTTTTCATGGAGTTAACATGGATTTAATCTATGGATTACCATACCAGTCTCCTGAAGGTTTTGATGATACTATCGAAAAAACACTTATAATGAAACCAGACAGGATTGCTCTTTATTCTTACGCACATTTACCTAATATTGTAAAACATCAAGCGAGTATACCATTGGATGTTATACCTGTTGGTCCCAATAAATTAGATCTGTTTACAATGGCTCGAGAAAAATTCTTGAATTTTGGTTATGAACAAATTGGTTTTGATCATTTTGCACTCCCAGAGGATGAAATATCTGTCAGTCACCAAAATAAAACATTACGGAGAAATTTCATGGGCTTTACTACAAAAGCTGGTACAGATATGATTGCTTTCGGGTATTCAGGTATTAGTGAACTTCACACTGCATATGCTCAAAATTCAAAAGATATGAATGAATATGAATCGTTAGTTAAAAAATATGGAGTAGCTACTGTGAAAGGTCATAAGATGTCGAATGAAGACATAATGAGGAAAAACGTCATAATGGATTGGTTGTGTCAAAATGAATTAGATTATACTGATTTATTCGAAAAATATGGGGACAAGGCCAAGAATTTCATACAAATTAGTGAAAATATTTTTCCTGACTTTCAAGATATAAATTTCGTTGAAATCACAGACAACGGATGGAAGGCAACACCTACTGGAAAGCTGTTTGCTCGAGTTATTGCATCAAGTTTTGATGAATATTATGATGCTTCAAAGCATCTATTTTCCAGATCGATATGAAGTGAAATAATTATGATCGATGACAAAATATACAAAACAATAATTGTCGGTGCTGGGATTTCAGGGCTAACAATTGCCAATGAACTATTAGCATCAGGATACTCAAAAGAAGATATTTTGATATTAGAATCAGCAGATAGGATTGGTGGGTTAATAAGGAGCAGGACCAAGAATGGATATCATAGTGAAGCTGGTCCAGAAGGTCTTAGAGGTAACCAGAAAAATTCGTACAAAGTTTTTGAATTAGCAAATCAGAATATTGTTGAAGTTTCCGATGAATCAAAAATTCGATATTTAGTTCACAAAGGTAAATTGAAAAAAGTTCCTAGTGGTCCAATTAGTGCTATTACCAGCCCATTAATTCCCTTTTTCGGGAAACTTAGATTATTCAAAGAACCTTTTGTAAAATCCCATGATGAGAATGAAACCATAGAAAAATTCATGGAAAGAAGGTTAGGTAAAGGAATATTACCCATAATTGATGCATTTGTTTCAGGAATACATGGTGGAGATTCTACCAAACTTAGCATTGAACATGCTTTCACTGCACTAAAAGAATTTGAAAGGGATCGAGGGTCAATTATACGTGGTGCCCTTGCCTCTCGAAAACGCAAAAAAGAAATTGACAAGGAGAAAGGGATTGAGAAAAAATCCAAAACCAAACCTCCATTTCTTATTACATCAGAAACTGGTATGATCGGTTTAGTTGAAGGTTTAGCAAAAAATGTTAATATCCAATATTCCTCTCCAGTTACCGATATACTTTCTGATGGTGATGATTATTTGATCAAAACAGTGAATAATGAATATCGCACACCGAAAATCATACTCGCTTCAGGTGTTAACAGTGTTCAAAAAATAAATGTCAATGGAGAGACTGCACCTTCTAAAACCCTCGAATCTTATGTGTCAATTGTTTCGCTGGGATTTGATGAATCTGCATTTGAAAAACCCATTAAGGGGTATGGCTTTCTTTCTCCTTCAACAGAAAATATTTTCATAATGGGCGGATTATTCACCTCTAGATTATTCCCAGACCATTCACCTGATGGTAAAGTCCTTCTTCGATGTTTTGTGGGTGGTACTCGGAATCCACAAAATGCTTCCTTACCCGATGAAGAACTTGTAACCAATGTTTTATCAGATCTTAACAATTTGGTAAAAGTTAGTGGTAATCCTGAGTTTATCGATATTTGGAGAAATGATCAAAAAGGGATACCCCAGATGCTGATGGGGCATGAAAAATATCTAGATTGGAAGTATGAGCTTGAAAGAAAATACAATGGTTTACACTTGATGGGTGTAGGGTGGCATAATATTAGTTGTGCAGGTCTAATAAATGAGGCAGTTGAACTCGTAGAAAGGTTCTCTCATGAAAATGAACCATTGCAACAAATCGTTAATAGTTGAAATATCTTCTAACTTATTATAGTAATTTCCGTCTAATTAATTCTATCTATTATTTGACCCTCTTTGATCTGTAACTGAGCACCTGGTAGATTATTTGTTATTTTGGGGATATGGGATATAACCAGAACCCTTTCAAATCTATCTTGAAGCGATTTGAACACATCAATAACGCCTTCTTGACCATCTTCATCTAGGGCACCAAATCCGCCTTCATCAATAATTAAAGTATCCAATTCATTGCCCCTAAATTCTGCTAATACTTTTGATAGTGCTAATCTGAAAGCGAAGCCTATTCTCACTTTTTGACCCCCTGAGAAGAAACTTGGTCTTTCTTCCCCTTGAGGAGTTTGTATTGTAATGCTGAAATCTTCATTGAGAGTTATACCTTCCAATTGAATATTTCCTAAAAGACTCAAAATATCAATTGTAGCAACATTAATCTGATATCTTAATCTACCAAGAATTCGGCCACCTATTTGTTGGAAAATTTTTTCCAAATGTTTGTAAGTATCTTGATCCTCCCTCTTATCTTTAATTTTAAGCTCAAATTTGTTAATTTCCTCCTCAAGAATTTCTTGGGTGGTAATTACTTGTAAGTGTTGAGTTAATTCACTTTCATCCTTTTGTTTTTGCTTGATTGAAGCCTCGTATAATTCTTCTATTTTTTCCAATTCGATTTGAGAATGTACAACTCGTTTATCGATTTCAAGATATTTCTCATCTTCAGTTTGTATCAAATTCGAGTTAATCTCTTTCTTCAAATCTGCATAATGTGATTTATTCCCTCTTAATTCGCCCAGCAATCCATGCTTCGATTTTTCTGCCTCTTGAATTTCTGACATGCTTTTCTTCACTGATTCTGGATCTAGATCAATAAGAGAGGTCATAAGATTAGATTCTGCCTCTAATTCAACTTTTAATTCTTTTATTTCTTTTTCAGTATCTAATAATTCAATTCTCTGCTCTGCAGAATATTTCTCTTCTGTTAATTCTAGCTCTAGATTCTCTATCACTTCTTTATTTCGGAATATTAAGTTGGAACTATCTGTAATTTTAGATTCTATGCTTTCAATTTTCAAAATCTGAACAATCAGATTATTGAGTGTTACTCTTTTTTTAATTAAATCATTTTTTTCATTTTCTAGTTTAGCTAATTTTTCTTCATCAACAAAAATATCCGATATTTGGTGTTCTATATCTAAAATATCTGCATTGAGTTCTGGATACAGTTCTTTTATTCCACCGGCATTTTCAAATTCTTGTAATTCTTTTATATATTGCTTTATCTTATTTAACTGGTCAAGACTGGCAGAAATACCGTCACTAACCTTGCGTGAGTCTTCAATGATTGAAAAAACATCACTTTCTTCATCTGTTAGTGAATCAAGTTTCAATTTCTCCTCATTTATCTCTTTTTCCAGTAATTGAGTAGTGTTGAGTGTATTGCTATTCTCCTTTTGAATTGATTTCTTTCTAATTTCAAGATCTGAAACAATTTCATCTACATGATTTGATGAAATGGATTGTTTACAAGTGGGACATGTGGCATGGTCATGAATGCCTGATATATCTTTAATTTTAATTTCTAGATCCGCTAGGTTTTTTTCTTTTGTTAAAATTGAATTTTTTAGAACTTGGAGCGTGGTATTATTACTAACTATATCTCCCCTTACCGTTTTAAGCTTCAATTTAAGGGATTTCAAAGTTACGTCATAATCTTCCAAATTCGATTTTGCTTGAACTTTCTTATCATAATCATTTTGATAATCAGTTAATTTGTCAATTTCTTTTTGTTTTATTGATTGTTGATCCCGAAATGCTTGAATTTTAATATCTTTCTCATTTTGCTTTTGACCTAATTTGTTATCTAGCTCCAATTTCAGTGCTTTGTTTGCTTGATGATCTGCTAGCTCGGCTAAGATTTTATTTTCATTTTTGAGGGCATTTTCAATTATTGGTTTATCAGCTTCTAAAATTCTTAAGGCATTCAATTCTTCTGCCAATTCACTTTTCTCTGATTCTAGCTTCTCGATTTCATCGCTTTTTGCGATTATCTCTTTCTTCATGTTTTTTTCATGATTATGTATTTGCTGTAATACACTGTTTTTGAGCTTATCAAGGTTTGAAACCTGTCTTTTTATAATTGTTAATTCTTCGATTTGTTTTTCAATTTTTTGTATATTGCCTAAAGTTTCTGTTATCTGATCTTTATTTTCAATTACTTTGTCTAATTCAGATATGATCCCCTCATTCTGTCTAATTTGGGCTTCAATTTGGTTTAGGTTTTTCTGATCTTGAACTATGTCATCTTTAATATTTTTCAGTTCAGTTTCAATCGATTTCATCTCTTGCAATTCAGTGTTTTTATTCGATCTTTTTGATTTAATATCAAATTCATTTTGTTCAGAAAGTAGCTTATTGTTCTCTAATTTAAGCTTCACACTCTGCAATTCAACTTTATCTAGAAGACGACTTTTTTTATCATCGATAAGTTTGTCTTCGGCAGCTAAATCGCCGAGAATTTCTTTTCCTTTTTCCCTTGAAATAACGGCCATCTCTTGAAAATCTTTTATGCCAAATAGTCGTTCTAAATAATCTTTCCTCTCAGCTTTTCTTAGATTCAAGGCTTTTGTCATTTCATCTTGCATAATCAATGTGGTGTTTGTAAAGTCCTTGTACGACCATAAATTATCCCGGATCCATTGATCTGCTTTTGTTTTAGGTGCATCTTTTGGATGGATGATTTTGTTATTTTTCTTAATTTGGACAGACTCTCGACTGTTCGATTTACGAATTTCTCTAATTCTTTCGATGACAAAATTATCTGTTTTATTTGTAAACTCAACTCGTACTGTTGCTTTAGTTTTTCCTCGTTTAACTATATCGTCGACACTTATTTTAGTATCTAGAGGATCATCCATTGCTTTTATTTTACCAAATAAAGCATAAGTCAATGCATCACAAGCTAATGTGCTTTTTCCAGAACTATTTTTTCCTCTCAGAATCCAGAAAGAACTGGATTCGAGATCTAAAGTCTCTTTATCATAATTTTTAAAATTCCTGAGAAAGACTTTCTTTAAATTCATAAGTGACCTCCAAATTGTTCTTTAATGATTTTCCTGCCGAAGTCTAATAATCGGTCTTTTTGCTTTTTCTTGAGTTCTTCTTCATCATTAATTGCTGCTTGTAACTCATCAATTGGTTTTAACAACCAATCTGCACCTGATTCAATAACTGTTCCTTTTTGATCAAACCATGTGAAATTATCCTTAGAATAATAAATATCAAATCCAGCAAATTCATTGCGATATTGAAGATAATTTCCAATAGTGGCATATTTTCGTAGTGAAATCTGTATCCCACCATTTAATCTAACACCTAAATATGTATCAGGATTGATATTAGATTCGATTTTACTTTTGATTATTTCTTCTGCTTCTGATGATGAGGGATTATCCAACTTCACTGATATCTCTTCAAATTTTCTTGTTTCAAGTGGGATTTCAGTCATATCGACTTGATTATTCGATATATCAATGATTGATAGAGATTTCTCTTCTTTTCTTTCACCAAAATCAATTATTAACGGGGACCCTGGATAGTGAATCTTCATATCAGGGAAGGAAGGATGTTTTATTGTTTGTTTTTTATGAATATGCCCCATTGCGACATAATTCAATTCGGGTGGGAAGAACGTGATCGGTATTTCTGGTTCATTTGCACTAGAAATTTCATAACCCATTCGTCCACCATTTACCATTTGATGACTTAGGAGTATATTTTGTTTGGTATTGTTATTTTTCATTAAACTTCCAAGAGCCTCTGGGTATCGATCTTCAATATCGGATCTAATATATGAAATCCCATGAACGGATATTTCTGTATTACCTACTTTGTAAATCTTGGTCCCATTATCAGTAATAGCAGTACATTTTGGAATATAATTGATAAAATTAAGTGGTGAAACTACCCCTTTTGTAAATGCTTTATCATGATTCCCTGCAATTGTTACAAATGGGATATTTGCCTCAGATAGCCTACGTAGTGCTTTGAGACCACCTTCAATATCTGCATTTTTAACATTAATTCGATCAAACATATCACCTGAATGCACCACAAAGTCGACACGTTCCTCGATAGCATGATCTATTATTCTATTGAATTGAATCTCTGTATCAATGGACATTAGATTTCTTTGTGTTTCATCATCAGTCCGCATTTTTTTATGGATTTTACCCAAATGGGTATCTGAGCTATGAAGGAATCTAATTGTATCCAATAAATTTCACCAATATAGGTATTACAGTTGTTATAGGGTCTACAAGTAAACTAACAATAAAAACTACCCATTCTTTATTCTGAAGTTAAGGTGTTTTTTATGGCTAGAATTAACTTTCCCCTTAAATTGTGAAAGCAATTTTCCATATAAAATAATTGTGAAGACAGTTCTAAAAGTGAAATCTGTCCGAATGAATGTTTAATGATTTTATATTTCGGAATAAGAAATCTCCAGTAGATGTATGTACTTCAATTTCCCTTTAATTATATTATAGCATTTTTTACAATTACAATTCTAATAATAAAGAGGAAATCCTCAAAACCACCGATTGTGGATCTAATCTCGAATAATTCTAAGGAAATTATTCAATTCTCACAATTAATGTCAAATAAGTTGAATAAAGAATTCAATAATATATCCCGAAATACGAAATATTGGTTTTTCAAATCAAAGAATTCTAAATTCATAACTTATTTTCGTTTTATCAAATTTTACGAGTACCTAATAAAACGATTAGCCACGAAAGTTGGTTCCGTCACTGACAATAATCAAATCGAATTCGTAAAAGCAATCAACATGCTACAAACCAATGGTTTATTGAAGTTACACGAGTACAATATAATAAATAAACAAAGGAAATTTAGGAATGTGTTTATTCATGATCTTGGTATGAATTACAGTACAAGAGACATGAAGGTTGATATTAATCGATCTCTCTACAATCTAAATGCAATATTATCAAGATTGCTTCTTACATAATATCTCAAAATTATCTTCATATTCAGTTGCAACTTAATCATCCTTTATTAGATCTTAGGATAATTGATTATTGTGTATACAAATTGGACTATCGAGGTAATAATCAATATAATCGGTAGCATACCATATTTTGTCTCAGTGTGGTTATTGAACACACATTATAAACGACACAAAGACAAGACAATTTTAGCACTAATGGTTACCTGGACCACATATGGGCTATATTGGCTTTCAAATGGGCTTGCCTATTTATATTTAGAAACTGATATATTTCGTATTAATAAAATCCTACTTTCTATCTCTACTATATCAATGGTCTATGGCTTTGACCGGATGATGAGGGATAGAATAAATCCATTTGAACTATCCTTTGTAGTTCTCATTAACGGTTTGATTTTGTATATAGTATCTGACCCTAAAAGTATCATAATTGAAGAATTGTCTAATGGTGATCAGACAGTTGCCCATGGTGAAGCCGCAAGAAACATGATTTTCATTTTAGGTGTGTTTATGAGTATAATTTACTTGTATTATACTCTGAGAATTTATCAACATTCTAATCCCAGGTACAAATCATATGCTCTCATGCTAGTTGTAGGAGCTGTGATTTTCGGTCCTTTAGTTATTGTATCATTCATGTTGAGATTTGGAACAATC
>JAAFKL010000023.1 GCA_021399405.1 Candidatus Heimdallarchaeota archaeon
AAAAATTATAAAATATACAATTTATTATTCGAATTTCGTTTAGTTGCTGCTATGCGCAATAATTTGGAAAATATTTTTTTGGTTGATGGAAGAATCAGATTTTTATTTTTGCAGAAAAAGAGATTTACTCTTAAATCGTTTAAATATTGACAAATTATAGGTGATCCATGTCAAGCAATTTTTGCCCTAACTGTGGAAACTCAGTAAAACCAGGAGCTAAATTCTGTGAAAAATGTGGGTATAGTATTGAAGCAGCGAAAAGCAATCAGGCACCAGAGAGTCCTGCAAAACCAGTATATCAACAACCACCTCCTCAGCAACAATACAGCCAACCACCTCAACAGCCCTATGGTCAACCTCCACCACAATACCAACAAGGTGGATTTATGGGTAGGTTTTCCAAACCTCCAGATTATATTAGACCCCCAAATTACGTATTCACAACGACGTTAAGTGAGCGAATTGTTGGCACAATGAAAATGAATGTCCATGTAGTGGAGGAGATTGAGGATCGCCCAGAACTACAAGACGAAGCTAAAAAATTATTGCTATTCAGCCTTTTAGCAATTACAATTTTAAACATTGTTTCAATATTAACTCTAACGGATACTTATAAGGTCGATGATGAAATTGGGACAATTGTCAACATCATCTTGGTTCGGTTTGCAGGTGGATATGTTTATATCTATCTACTCGCCAAGGTAGGACAGTCTGTTGGAGGACAAGAGACCAGAGTCGATCTTGATGAACTAATGAGAGTGTTATCCTATGCTTACTTTGCTGTAGCTATTTATGAGGTATTATCACTATTAGCGAATTCTTCAGGAAACTTAGCTCTAGCCGTCATTAGCGGTATATTTTTGATCTACACTTTCATCTTATTTGCCTTTGTTATTCGTCGCGCATTGGACAAGGGATATGGAACCGCAATATTAACAATTATTATAGCATTTTTAGGTGTTGCCGTTTACCAAACGATTGTCGGAATTTTAATATTTGAAATATTCGGAGACACATATAGCATCATTGATCCACTCTAAAACAATTATTCGCGTAAACTAATTGATACAAATATTTACAAAACTAGATTAAACTTGATAAAATCAATTTCTGATGTGAATTTATGAGTATTAGAACCGTCTTGCATGAAGGAAAATTACTTGATGTAAACTCAGGTAAGTTACTCGAAAATCATTCTATAGTTATAGAAAATAGCAATATCAGCTGGATAGGAGAAAGTTCAGCTTTTGAAAAATCTGAAGATGATGAAATAATAAACCTTGAGGGAAAGCTGGTTATACCTGGACTTATTGACTGTCATGTTCATCTTGAAGCATCATGCGAAATTGATTATTGGAAAGATAGGATGAGACGAAAAGACCCTATGTATCATTTCATAACACTCAAACATGGACAAGAGCATCTAAAATCGGGTTTTACCACGGTTAGAGACTGTGGTGGAGACTTATGGGGAGGATCTCTGAGAAGAGCTTTTGAATCAAAAATGTTTCCAGGACCAAGATTATTAGTAGCCCAACGCCCAATGAGTCAATGGGGGAATCAAGAATCAATGGGACCTTCAGAATTCTTTGAAATTGAGAAAAAATATGAGATTTTGAGTGGGAAAGATGGGATTACCCATGCTGTTAGAGATAGGAAAAGGGATGGTTCAGATTTCATCAAAACCATGACTACTGGAGGTGTTTTGCACGGTATGGAATCTCAACTTGAACGATCACTTTGGACTGATGAGGAAATGTCAGCATTAGTAAAAGAAGCTCATAGGTTAGGTATGCACGTTGCAGTACATGCACACGGTAATCATGGCATACTCAAAGCAGCTACTGCAGGAGTTGATACGATTGAACATTGTAGCTTTGTAGATGAGGATGCTGCAAAAATAATGATACAAAATGAAGTGCACTTGGTTCCAACACAAACGTCTGCATTTATTGACAAACCAGATATTATGAAATTATTGCCCCCAGAAGTTGCTAAAAAGACTATTGAAGTAGATGAAGCTATGTTCAAGAATCACAAGTTAGCATTTGAATTAGGGGTGAAAATTGCACTGGGAACCGACGCAGGTGTTCCTGGGAATCCTCATGGGACCAGTGCAAGAGAGCTCACGTCAATGGTAAAATATATGGAAATCTCACCTCTTCAAGCAATTCAGATAGGTACAATTGAAGCGGCAAGAGCGATTAATTTGGATCATATGGTCGGTTCAATTGAAGTTGGCAAATCTGCGGATCTTATCGTTGTAAGTGGTAATGTACTTGAAAATGTTGAATTATTGGAGAACCACACAAATGTTGACTATGTAATTAAAGATGGAGACATTTTGGCTCAAAAAGGTCAATTAATAAATTAAATATAATTGTCATTCACGGCTACGTTTTTTCTAAATAGTAAATATCGTCTTCTTGCCACATATGAAGAACATCACCGAGAATACTTTTGACGACTTTGAAATTTGCATCGATATGCGGAAAGATCCTTTCAAATGAATATCTTGATCCTGAGGGTAGTAGTGCTAATGGGAGAATCAATTGATCTGCTAATTGTTCATCTAGTGACCCTTTGTTATTAATTTCCTTCTTAGCCGCCTGAGCAGCCCTACGACCAGTATCTTCTGGTTTTATACCTTCTTGACCTATTCGGGCTACACCTTTAACGGTGCCGGAATCATATTTGATTATGGAAGTGCATGCAGACCCTGAAGAGACTGCATCGGCATATCCCACAAGTTCTTTTGTTACATCTGGGAGGACACTTTTGAATCCAGCAATTTGTCTTTCAGCAATTTTCTGATTCCTTAAATGAGAAGAAGCATTAGAAATTACATCTATTGATTCTATTTCACCGGTTTCTAAAACAACTTTCTTTCTATCTAATGGTTCCATGTAAATTCTACCCATGGCACCCCCTTCTGGATAAAAACCAGGTTTCATCAATTGTGCATGTAATCTTAAGCCGAATTTTTCGAACAATGGCTTATTTACTTCCATCAATACATCAAAATTAGGTGACCAATTTACATGTGTTCCACCACCTACAAAATCAAAACCAATCGGTTTTTGTGCTACAAACACGTAATTTGACAAAGTTTGGATAATGAGAGACACAGCTGCCGAAGTCGGGAGTTGTATCATGGGGTGCTGTTTGTCGGGTACAAATGATTGATTGGGATAAATGGTAATTTTTGAGGATCCGATTGAACCACCTTCAAATACAGACCCAGTTAATTTACATAATAATTGTAGGCCAGTAAGGTGTTGAGTTCTCAAACCCTTTTTTTGTCTGTGCTGTCGGATATTAAAGACATGAATTGGTTTGTTTAATGCTATGGCAAGAGGTACTCCTACTCGTAAAACAGATCCACCACCAATTGAACCATCAATTACGATCTTGTCTTCTTCAGTCATCACCATGCCCTTATTTTTCCATGGATGAAAGATAAAAAAACTCTTCCCTTGTTGAATTAAATGTGATACATCTAAATTTGTAATTTAGAATTTTAATTAATCAGATTTACTTAGAGAGTCGTAATCGGATTTGTAATGTGCTCGGACATTTCTACCTTCTTCTTGTATCACGGTTCTATTTATTGATAATATATTATCAAGGTAATCTCGAATTTTTGATTGATCAATTCTTTCCTTGATGGTTGCACCTTTAGAGAGAAGGGTCTGCCAAGATACGAGATCTTCTTGTAATTGTTTTCTTTCAAATTCTGCTTTATCTTTTAAGAAATCGTATCCGTGTTTTTCTGCTAATATACTCGCATCTTCAAAGATTTTGTCAGCTTTTGTAAAATTCGTATTAATCAATTCTATTTTTGCATTAAGAATTAAAGCTTCTACGGAGAGGTACCTATTATCTTGCCTACTGGCCATTTCAAAAATTTGAATGTACAAACTACTAAGTTCTAACAACACTTGAGGTTCCGAATAGGTTCTTAATTCATCGATTAGTAGATCACTCAGATGTAGTAATATTTCACTTCGGATCTCGAAATCTAATTCTTCGTGTAACAATTCTTCAAATATTTCTTGGGCAATGATTTTTTGTTTTACTCGAGGAGAGAATTTCAGAATTAATCCCTCAGAAAATCGGGTCATGAAATCAATATTACTCGCAGTTGATGATTTATTGATTTTTAATAGTTCCTTGTAATAGGTTTTAGCAAGGTTGATTTGATTATAAAGTACAAGGAAATTAATTAAGACAGCAAGAGAATCTGCGATCCGGTAAGAATTCCCAAGTTCCCGTAATATGTCAAGTGACTCGATTTTGTAATTTATTGCTTCACTTTTTTTACCTAATTCCCAATATGTCTCTCCAAGTAAACCGAGCACCAATGCTTCATCACCTTTTTTACCAAGATCTCTGAGGATTGATAATGCACGATTGTAGTTTTCAAGGGTTTTCTTTTGATCTCCTTTGTAACTATAAACAATTGCTAAATTGGCAAGAGTAGCTGCAATCCTGTTCTGAGCACCCAGATCAACACTGATTGACAGACTCCGTTCTAGAAAACTAAGTGATTCATTTAGTTGACCTGTACTCTGACAAATAGTACCATAAGTATGTAGAACATGAGCTTTTACTCCTAAATCATCAGAAATTGTCTCATCAATTATTGAAAGAAGAAGGTATGTTTCATGAATTAGTGCACTAGCTTGGTCTAATTCTCCCAAACTCCAATGGATCAAGCTTTTTTGTCTCATTGCGTCAATCTTAACTAAGGAAATTTCTGAATTGGTTAACGAGCTTACTAGTTGATCTGCTACATCGAAAGTTCCGTTGTAAATCAAAGCTTCAGATTTTAACAATAATAACCTTTCAGATGGGTTTGGATCATTATCAATTAATTCAATTACTTCATCATAGTTACCCTGTGAGATTAATTCTGTGAATCGATCAACTGACCCCATGATTGATGTTCTCCCTAGTAAATTATATTGTGTTACATTATTAAACATTTGTGGGGAGATTTATTTACAAATTGTATATGATAGTGATTAATTAATTATCTAAAACATAATGTATTTGCACTCTCACTTGCTAAAATTGTTCTTGGATTAAATTATATCATTTTGTTTGTAATTGTAAATTAATTACAATAGATATTTCATTAGTATACGTGATATAGCTTTGAAAAATTAAAAATCCTCCAGCGATATATTTATTAGGAAAATTTATTATCATAATTTATAGAATGGCAAAAAAGAAAACAAAAAAGAAATCCACATTCTTTGAAGATGATAAAAAACAAGAAGAAAATGTAGGAACTTCAAATACCGGAATGTTCCCTCCTGAGAGTGATGATGGCTTCCAAGGCCAATTTCCACCGCAACAAGATCAATTTCAACAACCTGAGCAACAGGGTCAATTTCAACAACCTGGACAACAAGGGGGAGATCAAATGGCAATGTTTTCTCAAATGATGCAAAGTTTTCAGTCAATGATGAATCTTGGGGCACTCCCTCAGCAATGGTCTTCTTCTTCACCTTTTCAGAGTGTAGAAGCTAGTATTGAACCTGATGCAATACCGCATGACATTATATATCCTAAAACGTTAGAACGAGGCATAACTACTCAAGTTGGAATTGATCTTCATCCACTTTATTCTAAATTATTTAATGATAAAGATGGCAATTCACTTGGTGGTATTCCAAGTGGTTGTACATTGACATTGACTGGACCGGCTTATTCTGGGAAGACTCGATCAGCTTTAGAAATGATTGTTAAAGCCGTTATGCAAGGAATAAAAGTGTCATATGTAGTTGCTGAAGAAGGATTCTATGATGAAGCAAACTCTGGCAGAAATGATTTATTTTCTCGATTTCTCGAAGTCGCAGTTGATGTCTCAGGAATGACTGAGAAGAAATTCCGAGCAGCCCATGACGAAGATTACATTATCATACCAAATCAATACCATCTCGGGAAAGATTGGTCTGACTTTATCAAAGATTATAGATATGCCGTTGAGGAATTAAATTGTAAATTAACTATAATTGATTCAATAAATATGCTTGACCCCTCAAAATTGAATACTGTAGACAATCTAAACTCATTGAAGACATATAACCATGAAAAAGGGATCACATGTATTGTGATTGGACAGGTCAAAGATTCAGGAGTTCCACAGGGTGGTGAAGGATTGTTCCATTCGAGTGAAGTCTCAATCCATATTTATGAACAAACAATGACATCAAAGGAGATAGCTGCTCGTTGGGGATCTAACTATCGAGATAGTATTTCACTGATATCTGCTAGATCAAAAGTATGCTCTTCTATAGCTTATCCAGTCAGGATAAAAGAGAACGATAAAGGTCTAATAAGAGCTGTAAAAGAACAACCAGTTGAACATGACTTTCCTGAAGGATTTTGGGATTCATAAAAGGTGAATTACTGATCAGACTTGAAAGTATCCCGCCTATAACACTGGAAACTCCAGATAATTGGGAAAAGGCAATAAATTTGATTAATCAGGATAATGATGTCCATAGTTTAACCATTAACGATTATTACAAAATTGCTGACCAATTTCAAACCCCTCTTCATATTATATATTTGATTACCCATAAATTACGCAATGGAGAAATATTTGATCCAGAGAGTTTGGCTTCTTCACCATTCTACGCTATTTGCCGTGACGTGTTAACTCCTTACAAAAACAAAGCTTTCATCTTTCGCAAGTATTTGAATATCAAATATCCCTATATAAAAAATACAGATGAAAGACTGAAATGGTTTTTGCGGATTAAAAATGGTCTTTCATTGAGCCAAAAAGTAAGTTTACTTGAAAGTGAGACCAATTTAACTTCTATGGGAATGGGGAAAACAAGATTTGAACAGGCTTTACAAAGGACAAATTTATCCCTCACACATAGAGATGTTGAGAAAAAACGATTATTGGAATTTGATGGAGAATGGGCATTAACAGTTGCATCTTATGTACAAAAAGAACGTGGAGATTTAACTGCTGCAGAAGTTCTATTAACCGCAGACGCACTCTCTGAAGAAACTAAAAGCAGTATCTCTGTTGCGGTGTTATCTAACCTACTTTCAAGAATGGGAAAAATAGAAGTTTATTTTGTTGCTGTCCAAGTTAAGAAATTTCATGATCAAATTTCTCGTACCTCTAGCTTAGTCAGAGCATTTTCAGATGTATTTGATACTGATGTAAAAATGCTTGAGAGATTGGTTTCAATGCATTCAATGACGGATGTAGCTTTGTTGGTAGAAAATGGTGAACCACTGGTCAAATTCACTCGATTGTTGCCCTTTCGCACATTTCGTCCTATGTTAGCAGCTAAATGGAACAAAAAATACAGGTTCCCTTCAATTGCAGAGGCGAAATATGATGGAATTAGGCTCCTGATCCATAAATCAGGTAATAGAATCCAATGTTTTTCACGTCGACGAAAAAATTATACTTACAAGTTTCCTGCAATTACTAACCTTCGAGATGTTATCCCTGCTTTTTCAGTTATTTTGGATGGAGAAATTGTGGGGATAAAAATGACAATGACTGGTCCACGCTATGCTAATGTCTACGAAATGCATGATGCCATTAATCAAAATCAAGGAAATTTTGTATTTCGATATATAATTTTCGATATACTCTACTTAAACGGATTCGAGTTAACTCAAATTCCATTTGGTAGGCGTCGACAAATCCGAAATCAATTGGCGAATGCAATACAAGTTGCGATTAAACAAAAAGGAATCTCTCTGGGTATTGAAATTCAAGAAGTAGAGACCATAGATGTAAATTCTAAAGATCAGCTGATTCGAGCATATAACCAATATTTGGATACCGGGTGCGAAGGTGCGATTTTGAAAAACCCACAGGGAATATATGTGATGGGAAAAAGATCTCCATCTTGGTTTAAATTAAAACCAAAAGAAACCCTTGATGTAGCAATCACAGGGATTATTCCACTACAATCACCTACTGGGATTAGAGTTTGGGGGATAAGATATGCAATTCGTAAAGAAACTCAATATGTAAATATAGGTATGATCAGAGGATTAGATCAACAACGAGGTCATAGATTGGCGGAATTATTGGTAGTTAATGGATTGCTCCCTCAACAGCCACAAATGGTTGATTTAGGGGAAAACATAGAACATTTGGGTCGATTTTCAGGGATGCATGAAAAATTGGGAATTGAAGTTGAACCCCAGATTGTCATTACAATTGATAGCCTAGGAATTGTTAAGAAAGAAGATCGATTCTCTCTAAGAAATGCTAGATTTCTGTATATACGTGAAGACAAACCAGTTGATGAAATATCTACATATAATGATATGTATGATTATTATATGAGCTCACATACTTGATGACTACATTAAATCTAAGAGTTCTTGAAATCCTGCGAAATTTGTTATCATAACTTCAGGTCCGATTTTCAATTGAAGATTTTCAGATGAAGCCCTAATATTTGGCCCTATTTGATCCAGGTTTACGCGGATATCTTGTCTTTTGTGCAGGCCATATAATCCTTGTTTAACGTGATCTCCTTCAAATGATATTTGTTTAAAGCCTGCGAAACCTGTTATTTCAAAGATTGCACTGACATTCAATAGATGAATAATTTTTGTTTTCTCATAAAATTTTGAAATAATCATTGATCTGATTCTAAACTGCTCTATTGTACCTGTAATTTCGGTTTCAATATAAGTTCGTAATTTATCTCCACTTTGATCTTTATGGATTTTAAGAAAAAGTAAACCTTCCTCTGGTAGCCAGTACATACTATCTCGGTAATTATTGCCCGACCCTGCTTTATCAACCATACTCTTGAAGGGAGCAGATAATTGAGTAAACTGATATATGTACTTTGATTTGTTTGGTGAAAGATCCAAATGAAAATGAGTGCTTGATTTGAAAGCAGTTCCTTTGAAATATTTTTTAAAATTGGCAAATGTAATTTTCTGGGGTTTTACCTTGTAGATTGAGACCCATGAACTAAAGAATTGTAATAGTTCTACTTTCTTCCATAGCTCTCGAAATGAAGAAATTGATATATCACCCAATTTTGAAATAACTTGACTATACCTTTGATTTTCAACTGTATCTTCGGAAATTTCATATTCTGTAAGTAAATCAGTCGCAACTTTGTCGCTTGCTGTATTGATTAGCATCTGAAATTTACGATTAGTGACAGTTTTTATCTCCATCAATTTTATGTTTATCTATCAAATTATGTTTGTTTTGTTTACCGTAAAAACAATTAACAACTAGTGGCAATTAAAATATCCATCGAATGTTCAAATTAAAATGGTTTATGAGAGATTAATTTCATTTTTAGTTAATAAAAACTGCAATGCGAAAGCCACAGCGAAAGATACGACTATCATTACTGAGATTGTTGTTGATGATTTTTGATTTTTACTGTTTTTGATATAAAGAACAAACCAAACTAGTGTACCAACTGCTAAGATTACAAAGAACCATGTAAAAACATTAAGCCAAAAATCAGAAAATATTGGCTTGAATACTTCTGCCATGATTCACGATTTAATCAAGATATATTAAGAGTTTACTTACGATTCCAATCCTATTACCTCTGAATCGCAAAAGTATTAGATCAAACAGATTCTATCACATTCCGTAGAAAATGTTCAAATCACAAGATCAAATAGGGCTAATTTTCAATGCAAGAAATGTGATTTTTCTTTGAATGCTGATCTCAATGCTTCTCATAATATAAAATCTAGAATTTTTGATACTAGTTATCTCTTACAACTTGCTCATCGAGCTATACGTATGATGGGTGGGGCTTCCGTCATTATCCCTAATGTAGCGGCCTAGGATTCCTAGGGTAGCTACAAGAAAAAGTTAACTTTTTTTGAATGATAAAGCTGAACTTATATATTCTGTAAATTGAAAGGAAATTAGAAATGGCAAAAACAAAAACTGCAAAGAAGACAGTAAAGAAAACAGTAAAGAAGACAGTAAAAAAGAAAGTAAAAAAGGATAAGAAACCAAAGGTAAAAGATCTCAAATGTAAAAAGTGTGGATATGGCTTTCCACCAAATTCTGAAGAGGGTCTAAAACACAGAAAGAAAACTTGGACTTTTGTTTCTCCAATGCCAGATAAGAATGGTGATGTAACCATAACTGCTATGGCTTCCTTTAACTGTCCCTCATGTGGAAAAAATATCACTGGGGCTTACGGTAAGACCAAAGGGGATTTTGGAGGAAAAAGTAAAACAGAAAGAATTAAAGATATTCTAGAGGCTAAAACTACATTTCAATTAGCAGATTTTGCTAAAGATATCGGTGTGGCTGAGGTGAATTTGACCAAAATACTCAACATGATGATTAAAAAAGGATCGGCATCGGGCAAAATCTCCGGTGGCAAATTTGTTCCATCTTAGAATTATAATTTAGAATAAAATTCTGCAAATTTAGAAACCGCATTTTTAGATGATTTAGAACCACGAATAGTTGAAACTCCGCTTTTCATAACACTTAGTGCTATCTCATCAATCTCGAAAGTAATATAATTTGCACCTGATACTTTTACATTCCACTGAGATTTTATCTTTTCTTGAACTATTTCGAAATCCCATTTTATTTCCCATATTGGAGCTAATATGAATGTATCCCGTCCACATAAAGAAGTAACTAAGGCTTTTCCGTATGAATCTATCTCACGATATCCTTTTGTTGTATCGCCAATTTGTCCTGTATCCAATTCACCTTCTTCGTTTTCACCACACATTAAGCATAATTGATTTTTCTTAAATTTTATTTTTTCAAATTCTAAGGTTTCAAGATCAATGAACATCATTTGTGATTCAAGATTAGGTTGTTGATCTAATAATATTCGAATTGCTTCTGTAGCTTGGATCCCTGCGGCTAAATGAAGAATACTAGGATGTACACCTGCGATTTCGCAGGTTTGATTTGGATCATCGCTAATATTTCCCAGAACGCAGACTAAACATGGTGTGTTTTCTTTGAAAGTAATTGACATTATATTAGCTGATTCAGCAATTGCTCCAGCGAATAAGAAAGGAATTTTTAGATTATATGCAGCTTGGTGAAGAACCCTTCTAGAGCTAAAACTGTCAAGACCATCGACTATTACATCAACTTCATCGAGTAATTGATTTACACTTAAAGCATCCAATCGGGTTGCATGAACTTCAATATTTAAATACGGATTTCGTAGTTTCAACCGCTCTTCAGCCACATCAACCTTACTTTTCCCAATATCAGAATCATTATACAATTTTTGTCTAGGTAAATTGTTGGTTTCAATTATATCAAAATCAACAATAACCAAATTACCAACCCCTATCGAGGCAAGCAATTCTCCTGAGACCGTTCCTAAGCCACCCATTCCCGCAATTAATACTTTTTTATCTTTCAAAAGCCGTTGGTTTTCCAATCCTATGCTACGCAATGGAAAATGCCTAGAAAAACGACTGACCCAATCGGGGTGGTCTTGCATAAATAACATCCTCTTGGCTTATACTTGTAGTTTTTGAAATGGAGAGAGTAAATACGAATAGATTTAATTTACACTAATAACAATTTGTGAAAGCGTTAAAATATTTTATTATCAAAAATTTTATGCACAATAATACATATAATAAAGGCTCATGCGATATTTATGATTGAAATAAGTGGAATTTATGGATAAAGTCACAGTTCAACCTAATATAAATGTGCCCAATAATAATTTTTTTCAGACAAAAACGATATTATTAATTGTTGCAGGGCTCCATCTTCTCGGGTTGATTGCATGTGCAATTGATTTCTATTATCTAAAATGGTACATTGTACATTACAATGAAGGCTTAGTGCCAGATCAACAAATGTTTCAAATCAGAGGAAATAGTGTGCTTAGTGGTAATTTGCCTTATGAAGGATTGGCTTCTTGGGAATCATTAGCTCCACCTTTAAGTATGTATCTACTTGCAATTCCATTAATTTTTGAGAATATTATCCCTATTCCACTAGCTTTCACATACAGGATCTACTTCACAATCTATAATTTACTTACTTGTTGGCTATTGATCAAGATTGGTGAGAAAACATTTCCCAAGAGTAGAAAATATTTAGCGACAATATTGTATGGTATGGGACCATTTATGGTAATGCAAGCAGCGTTTGCAGGTTCAGATGAGTGTATGGGGACGTTCTTAATGATTCTTGTTGTCTATTTGATTGTAAACGATAAACCAATACTAGCTACTATTTTTATTGGAATCGGGACCTCAATCAAATACTATCCATTCTTATTGATTCCATATTTCCTTGCGACTCGTAAAACATTCAGGTCTCAAATAAAATATGGAGTACTTAGTATATTATCAGTCATAGTATTTTTTGTCCCATTTTATTTTGTTAACCCTGACAATTTCATGTTGCAATTTAATAATCGGATTCAATCTGTTCCTTGGGATTCTCCTGGGAATTCTGGATTACTTATGCTCATAGATAAACTGCAAATTGTTAACTTAACAAGCATTGAAAGTCAGTACAAGATTTTTTGGATTTCAAGTCTAATACTACTTAGTTCGATTCAAATCCTGAAGAGATACAATACAGTAGAAGATGCGGGTTTAGTACCATCAATATTTTTTATTTTATATCCAAAATTTTTCTTTTCTTATTTTGCAATAATTTTACCATTTTACTGCATGGGATTTGTTTATAGAAAATCTCCATGGGTTTTATGGGTCATAATGAATATTGGTCTAATAATTGGAGGAGCAGTTAATGATAGAGTTGTAGGTTACAGCTCAGTCTACAGACAAGAAGAGGGAAACGTCCCAATTCTATTGGCAATTGGAATAATTTTATTTTATGGAGTTTGGCTATTCAATTGGATGTTAATATTTCTAAAAAGAGATTTTCAGGTAGGAAAGGAAAAATCCGTCTTTCCTCAAATATCTATTTTCAATCCATCGTAGGCTAAATATAGAGGAGGAGCTACTTCATCTGCACGATCAATTACACTCTGACCAAGATGTGATAAATAAACTCTCTTTAAACCAGAGATTACTAATTTTTCAATCTCTTTGAAGGTAATATGGTCTGGAATTTTATGTTCATATGAAGAAGCCTCAGTAATTATTATATCACATTTGAGAAGTTTATCAAAATTCTCCTGTACATATGATGTATCTCCAGTATATCCAACAGTTTTATTATCAATTGTGATAATTTGCATTCTAGCATTCCCAGAATGTACGGCTGGTAAAGTTTTCACAGAACCACCAGGAATATTGAAATATTCATCAGGACCATATTCATGAAATTCAAATAGATTAAAAATATGATTTGTTACTTCTTCTCTATACATAACTTCGCTAATTTTGATAATTTTCTTTGTTATTCCAATCGGACCATAAACTGGGATTTTTTTGGTTCTTTTTATTACATACTTATCTTCTATAACCATCTGAGGTAGCCCCATATAATGATCTGGGTGAAGGTGTGAAATAAGGATCGCATCAAGATTAGGAAAGATTCGAAATTGAGATCTAATGGCAGAAAACATAGAATATCCTGCATCGACAAGTATATTTTTTGATCCTTGAATTAGGTAGCACGAAGTGTGACGACCTTGATGTCCAAAAGCATTAGCTGTACCAAGAAATGTAATTGATACCATATCGATTCACAAACTATCTTCTACTAAAGAGACTCTCTTTCTTGTCTTCATTGTGAGATAAAACATAACAATTTGGACGACTAGAAAGAAATATAATCGACCAAACCGAGTTGAAAACTCTAATTCATGTCCTAACGCTCCGAATAGTGCTATTTCGGTGAAAAATTTTATGAATGCCGCAAACATAACGTATTTCGTATTCTCTTCACTTCTAATCAGTATTGTTGTTAAACCAGCGTTTGAAACCATTAGGAAAATAAGTAGCAATAAGACTGAAGCTTCATAATTTTCAATATCGCTTTCAAAGAAAAACAGAAATCTGGTTAAAAATTCTGCGAAGCCCCACCCAATCCCAAATACAATTGTTGTCTTCTCAGTCTTTATCGGGAAATATTGACATTTGAATAGTTCATACCTAATAATTTCTGAAATTATACTTAAAACTAACAGAATGAAGAATAAGCCAGTTCTACTATCTTTCATTACTTCTAGATAACTATCTTCAGAACTCTCGGAAAATAAAAAGTAATACGGAATGAGCGCTATTATAGAGTAACTTACCCATCCAACACCGCCTAGGGAAAAATTTGCATACCATTTAGTAATATCGAGTTGATCGTTTTTTAATAAATAACCCAAAGGTATGAAAATTGCACCTGAGATCAATGTTGTAATAATTAGGGACAAAGCCATTAATTCCTAATTAAGTATTTAGAATATAATTTTATTTAATATTATTCAGATTAATAAACTGATTTTATCACGATTCAGAATTTGGGGTTAAATAATAAATTGATTTAGGGTGTCGAACATCAAATCTATCAGAGATTGATCCACAATCACAAGTGATATGCCGTCATCCTTACTCTTATCAATAATTGCTCTTGCTTTTTCTAGAAAAGTATCCTGCTGGAAATTTTCAATTTTCAAGACTGAGATAAAATTCAATGATAATAGTTCCACTGCTTTGTGTGGAGTTAAGGTCTCACCAATTAGTACATTATAATTTGAACGCAGAACTTTTTTGAAAGTTTCAACCGCAATTTTTTGATCTGAAATTCGTTTAATTCGGGAAAGTTGTGCTTCATAATTTTCCCATTGATCACTTTTCAGAATTTGATCAAGCTTACTTATTCCTGAATCTAAACTATCCACAACCAAACCTTGTTTCATTTGAACGAATAAAGAAGGTAAAAACTCTTCAATAACCTCCACTATTACACGATCTCGTACCTCTAATTCAATAAGTTGAGAAGTTTGGTTCTCTAATTCAGAACTCAGTAATTTCCGATATCCCCTTTCCAATTTCTTGGACATCTTAATTTCGCTGAAGAATTGATCTAATAATTTTTCAGCTGCAAGAATAGGATCATCAAAGGGCAAATCATAAAGAACCATTAAAAGAGCATCTGAAAAGAATTCAAGTGAGTCATCATCATCTATTTCCAAATTCTCCCAACCAATTTTACTCATAATAGAATATTGTAAGGAGTCTAAGTCTTCTTTTTCATCTGATTTTTTAGAGTCAAGTCTTATTATTTCTTTTTGTAGAGCTGATATTGTGAAAAACATATTGAGTATATCATTTTCATATTTTCCTTTCTCAATCTGTTCTGTGAGGGAATCATAAATGGAACGGGCTTTTAACGCCCAATTGGACGTTGATTCTATCTGGAGGACCCTTTCTAAAATTGACATTTTTGATTGCATCAATCTGATTGATCCTGCAAAAATTTCACCTCCTCTCTCCTCTTGTGTATTGAAGATTGAAGATATTAGCCGGCTTCCAATATCTATAATTTTTGAAAAATCATGATCTGTCTTCCAATATTGTGTTAACGGTTTTATCCAGTTTTGTGAAATTAAATCGAGTTCTATGAGATAGTATGCACAGTCATCATCAATTGCTTTTCCAGTTTTAAAGATTGTATCTTCTAAAGTTACTAGTCTTGAAAGTTGAGATCGCAATATTTTAGGGAATTCAATTCGTAACAACACAATCCAAGACCCTTCTTCTAATGCAAAACGAATCTGATATGTAGGAACATCGGGTATTTCCATTTGATTTTCGATTTTTCTCTTAATTTCAGCTTCGAAATCAGGTATAATGACATCTAATGATAGGTTCCAATAAGAAGAAATAATTTTACTCACAATTTTGATATTAGTATCAATATCGGCGAATTTCTCAGGAAAATCTTGTAATTCAGAAACATTAAATCTATCAAAAATAGAGGTCAATTCATTAAAAATGGATTTATATAGGCTGACCAATTTTTTATCCAATTTTTCTCGGCCATCTCTATCAAAATCCATTGTCATTCGGTTCTTGAAATAAACTAATTAAGACGTAGTGATATTACATCGGAATATCAAGTAAAAACCTCTTGATTGATAAAGATAGAAAGAAATTAAGAAGATTTTACTCTTAATTATAAAAGATCTTATTATGGATTGATTTGAGATTTGTATTGGATAAGATCAGTAGAATGAGTGAAGAAGATGAATGGGTCAAAGCATTAAAAATCCCAGGTATGGCCTTACCTGCTTTGAGAGATTTGAGAATTCAATTTTTAGCATTAATTGAATTTGATATAATGCTCGGTCCTGTCGTCTTCATAAATGAACTCAGAAGCGGATCCAGTTATATTAAGAAGCTTAGACAATATGAAACATTGTCTGAAGTATATGCTGGTTTAGCAAGATCTCCTCAACATACTGTATCTACATTGGAAGAGGATATCTCGGTATTCAGATATGAAGCCGATGGTGGAGTTGATTTAACTTCCGTTTTCCTCATTTCTTGTTTACCAGATAGCGATCTTGAACCTGTAAGAGAATTAGGTCAAAAAGCATTATTCAATTCAAAGGCTAATGCAGAGTTTTTAGGGAGGGAACTCTCCAAAACATTGAGAGAAAAATTAACCGTTGAGAAAAAAATAGTTAGATCAGATAAACAATCATTTCTCATATATGTTGATGATAATCGAATTCAGAAAGAACTTGAATATAATAATATTAAGGGAATCGCAATCTTAGATTTAGAAACAAAAAATGTGGATATTCGAAATTTGGCAAGATGGATAGATGGTAAAGAAATTATTCCCAAAGCATTCATACAATTTGTAGATAATCAATTAGAAAGTATAATTGCAAAAGCTAGTACTTCACTAATATATCAAAATATTCCATTCTTAGCAACTAAAGTCAATAATAAAGAAATTTACATAATATTGCACATTAATAAAAATGAATTAAAAATATTATTAGAAATAAAAAATTGGCTCAATCCATTCGGTCAAGTCTTGGGAAATGAGTTGAAACAAGCGTCTATGGCTGAAATTAAACTAGCATTATCTCTATTTGATGAGGCAAAAGAACGAAATACACCTCATGAATATTTAATGACTTATGCTACTATGCTTCTAAGAAATGAAAAAATCAAACCAAATATTGGAGATGGATTTGATAGTGAATTTCAACCTCCTGCATTCATTAATATGGATCAGTGGGTTAAGATTTTTCAATTAGATGGAGAAAAGACAATTTCGCAATTGTTGAAGCAATGGAAAATAGATCCAATTGAGTTAGTTACCATACTTGAATGGGCAAGAGCAAGAAATCTAGTTGTATTCTATCAAGATTGATTGAAAACATTTTAGTTTAAGCGATAATCAGTTTATTTGCAGGAATGATATAAATCTCAGATCCAACAATCGATAAGCTAACAAATTGGCAATATTCTCGCCTTTTAGCTGGCAAGATATATTATGATTGGATCGATAAGAAAGGCTTAGTTGAGTTATTACTACGCCCAGAGACAATTCCAAGTTTATATTATCAGAAAAAATGGGATGCAATTACTCAAGATATTGTAGAAGGAATATTAAGATTTCTTCAATCTCTAGATATCCTCCAAGAGGCAGGAGGAACTTATTCGATGAATGATAATTATTCGGCCAAAGTTCAACAACTCAATCTGCAACTGGACAGTAGGAATGAAGATCACCCTTCAATGCAGTTTATTAAATATGGATTAAAATTACTAGATTACAAATTAGAAGGAGATGCTGGGGTCTGGGATATCAACCGTAAAAACTACCTATTGGAAATTGGACTCACCCAGAATGCTTTTGAGGAGTTTTGTGCATTAGATAAGCATCTCGTTACAATTGATTGGAAATTTAAACCAGTAGATGAGCCAAAAATTCTAATTTTTGCCAATTTTATTTCAAATATAGTTTATTCATTAGTTGGCAAGACGGGGAAGAAGAGGGATATTACAATATTAACACATGATCTTATACATAAAGACCGTGCCATTACATATTGTGAATTAAGCAGAACTACGTCAAAAATATCCAAGAAAATCTTTGCATTGGAGGAATTTGAAAAGAATGTAAAATTTGACTTAATAATGGTCCCAAACACACTTGGATTTAACCATACAGTCAAAGAAAATTTTACATTACTGCAATCTCTCTCAAAATCTACTACGATCCTTTATATCAATGCACCAACAGAGGCCAAATATAATGTGGGAATAGAACCCATTTACTATCTTCATCCTCAATTTAAGGGAATCCCTAATACTCACGAATTTGGACGTCAAGCAAAGGCTGCAGGTTGGTCACAATCTTATCGCACTGGTTCAAACAAAGAAATTTTACTACTAAAACAGGGATGATTTCAATTACCGATTATGCAATCAAGGATGATACAACTATTTTATCACCTCATGATTTATCTAAATGGAAGATCGAATTCCTGGTAATTGTGATTATAACTGCAGCCCTCTCAGGTATTTTTTATTTATTACAAAACTTTGTTTTCGAAAAATACATTGATTTCTCCGATGAAAATAACAGATTACTGTATAATATAATAAGATTCATTAGAATGACGATTTTTTACGTGATCCCAGCAATTTGGTTCACATTCCGATGGGGTGGGAGCCTCAATTCTCTAGGTATAATGCCTAAACGAGGTTATATCATTTTAAACATTTTATTGGGAATATCGTTGTACACCATTGCGTCAGTAATCTTTGTGAGAAATGAAATTTTCTTTGGAGGGTGGAGGAATTTAAGCTGGTCATATGTTTGGATAAATTTCTTATTGGTTTCACTGATGGCTTCTATTACAGATTTTTGGACCCGAGGTTTTATTCTATTTGAATTATCTAGAAGAACAAATGATACAAATGCAATACTTTGGCAAAATATAACTTGGTTTGTAATTCACATTTATGAAATTGAATTGCTTATACCACATATTGGGTTATTCAATGCCATCGCTTTGACTTTAATCCTAGGTATTGGTGGAGATATTGTGGCTTTGCGGACAAAAAGCATTTTTGGTTTAATGTTAGGTCACATTAGCCTAAATTTAATGATTTTACTAGCTGCAAAAGAGACATTTGTACTAATTTGAAGCTAATAAAACTTCGATAGTAGACTGTAACGTCATTCTTATTTACACCTAATGCTTTGATGTATTTAAGTAAATTAAGAGGGAATCTCTTTGGCAATAAGGCTTCCTAAGCTGTATACTATATTTCTTTTCAAATTCGATAATTCTAGAAATACAGCTAATCTGATGATTTTCAACTACCGAAAGAAACCAAGCAAAGAAGCTGCAATCCACAAAGGTAGAATTAATTTCACTTATGATAAAAGAAAACTTCGACCATTCAGATACGAAGAAAAGACCGGAAACAGTTATCGTTTTAGAAGGGACAAAGAAATAATAAAGATCTTGCAAGATGCTACTCTAATACTTATGTTGCCTGAAAACAAACCAGAAAATGTTGAGGAATATCTAGAATTTTTCGATAGTAAAAAGATTCCCAGGCCTAAATTGATGAAATTATGCACGCGTTGTCTGAGAGAGTTCAGTCAAATGTCACAATTAAATGATGCTGAGACTTTTCAATTATACAAGAAAAATATCTGTAGAGTGTGTGCCGTTGATGAGATTGAAGACGAATATCAGAAACGAGGGATTGCACTAACTTCTAGTTCAAAGAAATTTTATCAAGAGCAATTAAAACAATATAAACACCTCGATGATATTATAGAAAACCTATGGGATCCTACAGCCCAATCCAAAGAAAAATCCACTTCATTATTTGACGTAATACCTGCAGATACAAATTCTAAGCCAATTAGAATGAGAAAATTCATCAAAAACCAAAATTTAGACAAAGTTATTGATTTTAGTTTAGTTAAGCTTTGGGAAGAACATGGAATAAGGGATCTACTACCAGTACAACAAGAAGCAATTAAGAAAGGATTACTGGAATATAACGATTTATTGGTTGTAGCTGGTACTTCCTCTGGCAAAACCTTTGTGGGAGAACTTGCAGGTTTACATAATTGGAAATCTAGAGGGAAGAAATTTGTTTTCGCAACCCCTTTGATCGCTTTGTCAAATCAAAAGTATGAAAGCTTTAAACGTATTTACAAAAAAATTGGTGCGAGAGTAGCATTGCGTGTAGGGATGAGTAAAATTGACGTAGGTGATGATGAAAAACTGTATCCTGATGGCAATTTTGCAAAATCAGATATTGTAGTCGGTACCTACGAAGCTTTAGATTGGATATTTCGTAGTGGTCAATGGAAAAATATTGGTGAAATTGGTACTTTCGTTATCGATGAAATCCAACTTCTCGGCGACCCAGAAAGAGGGATTGTTCTTGATGGTGTACTTTCACGAGTTAAATCGTTATTTCCTAAGTGTCAGATAATTTGTCTTTCAGCAACTATTGGCAACCCTCAAGAACTTGCTGATCAATTAGGATTAACTCTTGTTGATTATATGTTTCGACCCATTCCACTTGAGAGACATTTAGTGATTGCAAAAAATCATGAAGAACGGGTTAGCATGATATCCAAATTTGTTAGAGATGAGAGAAAGGTGATTTCAAAAACCAAACATCGAGGTCAATCTTTGGTTTTTACAAATTCAAGAAGAAGAGTACAAGAGCTTGCCTCTTTACTAAAAACGGACGGAATAAAATCAGCCTATTATCACGCGGGAATGACATATATTAATCGAAAGAAAATTGAGACTAAATTTGAAAAAGGTCAATTAGATGTAGTTACAACTACAGCGGCTCTAGGTGCTGGAGCTGATTTTCCGGTGTCACAAGTGATTTTCGAGAAACCTGCAATGGGTGCAAGATGGATCACAAATGCAGAATATCACCAAATGACAGGAAGAGCTGGAAGATTCGGATATCATGACATTGGTAAATCAATAATGTTCGTCGTACCTGGAGAAAAAATTTATTCGGCGCAAAAAAATTCAAGTGATCAAGTGGCATTTGAAATTTTAACAGGTAAAATTGAGGAAATTGATGGGGATGTTGATTTAGAAGATGAAATGGATCAGATTTTAGCCTATGTTTCTGCCGCATATCCCCTAACTAACGATAATATTGTAAGGTATCATAATCGCTTATTCTACAATACCAACTCCTTGACAGGAATATTAAAACAGTTAAGTTCGAAAGGCTTGATTATAATTCAAGATGGGATGTGGTATATTACAGCCCTTGGTAGAGCGATTTCTTCAAGTTTCTTAAAACCAACTTTTGGTTATAATATCGCAAAGAAAACATCTAAATTCCCAATAGAGGATATCGCTATTGAGATTGCACCTATTGAATCGATTATGTTATCCTCACAAATCCATTCGCAGATTGAAAGAGCAATGAAAACCTTTCTGAGCAGAAAATTTCTCAGTGACGCAGTGCTTGATTTTATTGTAGGATCAAGCCTGAAGTCCAAAAAACTTCCACTGACACTAGTTGAAAGAGTTAAACAATGGAATAGAACATTTTTTGATTGTAATTGTAAGGCTAACCCATATTGTATGCATCCAAGTATGAAACTATCTAAATTAATATTGGACTTACGATTATCGGGTTACAATATTTCGCAAATGACTTATGAGTTGACAAGAAACTACGATCTTTTCATTTACCCTGGGGATTTGTTAAGCTGGTTAGACGAAATTATTCATGCCATTCAATCTGTTGCGCGATTAGCAAAAGCAATGAATAACAACCAAATTTTAATTGATAGTAAACATTTGGCATTAGCTATCCAAAGTGCAAATCCGAATTATCTTGATAAGGGTATGAAATTTCTTAAGAATGGAAATACACCGAGTCCTAAAAAATCTCCAAAGAAACGATCCACTGGAAAGAGGAAAAAAAGTATAGTAAGAAAACGAGCAAAGAATTCAAAAATATCTCATAGGAAGTAAATGAGATTTTATATCTGAACCTTATTACAGAATTATAAGTGGAGATTAACCGAAACATCGATCGATCGTTAAATAAAATAGGTCGATTTTTTCAATTTTTTCGCATTCTGTTTGCAGTGGCGAAACGAAGCCTAATAGTTGATTTTAGGTATAAATTTCAACTCGTAGTAGAAGCAACTTGGACTGCAATTAATGTTTTGGTTTTCGTATTACTTGGAGCTGCATGGCAAGAAACTGCAAATCTACAAAATGTACCATATTCAATGATAACTTTCTTCATAATTGCGACAGGATTCTATACGGTATTCGCTGGCGTAATGGAAACTACTGTGACTGCAATTACTGAGGAAAATCAGTTGGGAACCATGGGTTTCTTAGTAACTAATTCTGTTTCTCCGGTAGCAATTATTATTGGCAGATATCTAGCTGCAACAGTACGATGGTTCATTATTCTGATTGTTATAGTAATACCCCCATTATTGATCAGAGGAGTTGTCCCAACATCTTTGCCATTACTCTGGACATCGATTATTGTGTTCTTTATTGCTTGGATATTTTTTATGGGGTTTGCATTGATCTTGACCTCAATCGCCTTGATCATTAAGAAAACCACTACATTCAACAGAGTGGCAATTTATATTGTTAGATTTGCTTCTGGAGCATTTATCCCCTTAGTATCCTTTGATAATTCGATAACAATTTTCAACAAACCCCTCAGCAATTATATGATTTGGTTTCCACCTGCATTCTGTTTAGAAGTGTTAAGATGGGTTTTTACTATTAAATCAGAAAGCCGACTTAATACTGAATCGGTGTCAAAAGATGGATTGGAATATCAAGGATTCAACTCAGTATTTGGGACAGGAGTTTCTGACTTGA